>NZ_DAOLQM010000004.1:18849-37070 GCF_035418125.1 Atribacter sp.
TTATCCCCTCATTCTTACCTTATTCCACAATCGAATACTGGAAATCCCGGTTGTTCTAAAAAATGGATTCTTTTTTTTATAAATATTAAAAATTCTTCTTCCAGCAAACTCTGGATAGGTATTATATTGGACTGATGTATATCCGTCAAATAATCCACCGTTCAAAAAAAGCCCGGTAATAGAGTCTCCAAAAAAGATATTACCAATCCTTATTCTATAAGGTTGATTCTACGATGATGAATTTTTCCTGATTCAAAAAGATCCCCACCATAACAATCATAGGCAACTAATAATGGGAAATCCCGAACCCAAAGTCGAATTAAAGCTTGAGCTCCTAAATCTTCATATCCTAACAAATCGGAACGAACAACAAAACTGGATAAATAGGCCGCTGCTCCACCACAAGTAATAAAATACACTGAACTATATTTTTCAAAAAGTTTTTTTATCTCTGGGCTTCGTTCACCCTTACCGATAGTCGCCCTTAAACCCATTTGAAGAAAATATTCCAAAAATTGGTCCATGCGGCTTGATGTCGTTGGCCCAACCGAACCAATAATTTTGCCTGGTGGTGCTGGACTCGGACCAGCATAGTAAAAAGTTGAATTCATTAAAGGAAAAGGGACCTCTAATTCCGATTTGATATCAGCAATCATTCTACGATGTGTCGCATCACGAGCGCAATACACTTCTCCATTCAATAACACCTTATCACCACTATGTAAGATTAAAACATCATCAATAGTCAAAGGAGTTTTTAAAATATATTCATTAATAGGTTTCATTCTGATCACCAAGATAACTTCTTTTGACGAAAAACATGACAGGAACAAACCATACCAACCGGAAGGCTGGCTATATGGGTTGGGTAACTCTCAATACGAACCTCTAAACAAGTCACCTTGCCTCCTACCCCTTGAGGACCTATCCCCAGTTGGTTAATTTCATTTTTCCACTGTTCTTCCCATTGACGGTACTCTTTACAATGATTAGGGGTCCCTAAGGGACGCCCGAGGGCACGGGAAGCAAGATACAAAGCATAAGCAGCGTTTCCTCCGATTCCAACACCAACAATTAGTGGTGGACAGGCTCGGCTGGCGTTTTTATCCAGCTCCTGCAAGATAAATTTTTTTATTTCATCAGGGGCGATTCCTGGGGTCATCATTTTTAAGGCACTAATATTATCGCACCCACCACCCTTAACTAGAAGATTGACCTGAAGCTCGTCACCATGAGTTTGTTGAATAAATACAATCCCAGGAGTATTATCCCCAGTGTTCTTTCCGATTAAGGGGTCCGTTAAAACTGACTTTCGGAAATAGCTTTTTTGATAGGCTCGACGTATAGCTTCATCCAAAGCCTCTTGGAAGGTTCCCCCCGTCAAGGCAACTTCAATACCCATTGAAACTTCTGCCATAACCATGCCGGTATCCTGGCAAAGAGGGAGGCACTCTTCTTGAGCAATCACGTAGTTTTCCAATATCTCGGAAAGCATTTCACGAGCGGCATCGCTTTTTTCCTTAGTTAGGGCTTCTATCATACAATTTTGTAATTTTTCTGAACATTTTGTATTCATCTCAACTAAAGAGCTTTCCAATCGTGAAATCAGATCCTCGAGCGAAATAAATTTCATCATTGCTTCTCCAGAGGAAGAGGAATATATCCAAATTTTACCAAATCTTTCACCATACCCTGGGCTCGTAGGATAACTCCTTCAACTTCTTTTCGCAGTTCTTCTAAATCTCTTTTTTTCCGAGCAAGATTTTGTTCAATAGCAACCTGAGCAACCGCTAAAGCCTCTTCAATGAATAATTGCCATTCTTCCATACTGGGAATTAT
Source organism: Atribacter sp. (assembly GCF_035418125.1). NCBI lineage: Bacteria > Pseudomonadati > Atribacterota > Atribacteria > Atribacterales > Atribacteraceae > Atribacter > Atribacter sp. The sequence continues at coordinate 20,689 of NZ_DAOLQM010000004.1, forward strand.
GTAATCGGTATGAAGCCCTCTTTTCTGCGCAAATCGATAAATAGCTCGGGAAGCTGCTATACACATATCATCATTAATACAGGCTGATTGAACCGAAAGAATACCCCGAAATAATCCTGGGAATCCCAACGAATTATTCACCTGATTTGGGAAATCCGATCGTCCAGTCGCAACAATTTTAGCACCGGCTTCTTTCGCCTCCCAGGGCCATATTTCCGGATTGGGATTGGCACAAGCAAATACAATAGCATCTTTATTCATAGTTTGAATCCACTCAGGTTTAATTACACCCGGACCCGGTGTCGACAAGGCTATGAGCAAGTCTCGATTGGCAATTGCTTCAGCTTTTCCACCTTTTAAATTATCGCCGTTGGTTATTTGGCACAATTCCCATTTCCAGGGATGATTTTCTTCTAAGTCCTTTCTTTCTCGATGAAGTGTTCCGCTTCGATCGCAGAGGACGATGTTTTCAGCAAGAACTCCAGCTTTTATAAGCAAATGAGCTATCCGAATATTCGATGCACCCGCTCCTATCAATGCAACTCGAATTTTATCTAAGGATTTTTGTACGACTTCAACTGCTCCCAATACCCCCGCTACCGTTACTAAGGCTGTTCCCTGTTGGTCATCATGCCAAACCGGTATATTCAAACTTTTTTGTAAAGTCTCTAAAACGGTAAAACATTCCGGTTGTGAAATATCCTCAAGATTAATCCCTCCAAAACTCGGTTCAAGGGATTGGACAATTTGGATTAGTTCTGCGGTGTTTTGGGTTTTCAAACACAGAGGCCAAGAATCTACTCCACCCAAATAACGAAATAAAAGCGCTTTCCCTTCCATAACCGGCATTGCAGCTTCTGGTCCAATATTCCCCAAACCCAAAACTCTTGTTCCGTTTGAAACCACCGCCACCGTGTTCCATCGATTGGTAAACTCATAAGAAAGCATAGAATCACGAACTATTGCCTTACAAACTTCGGCAACTCCTGGAGTATACCATATAGCAAAATCTTGGTATGACCTTACCGGGCATTTTAAATTCATTTCTATCTTTCCTTGGTAAAACTCATGAAGCTTCATCGCTTCTATTAACGGTTGATTCAATTCCTTCTCGGTTTTCTTTTGCATTATAAATCTCCTTAGGTAAAAAACTATTCTTTAAAGACGGTAATGAATAAAAAAACATCCTGAGCGGTGCTTTCCCGCATGAGGATCTCATCTGACGCTACAGGCGTCATCCTGAGGCTTCGTTTTTCGAAGCCGTGAGGATCTATCTGGTGACATTATAAGCATTAAACACCACTGATTTTTTAACGGTTTTCCCAAATTTTTAAACAACTCATTTGTAAATTTCATTGTCATAATAATAGGCAGTGGTCAACACATTCGCAAGAGTTCTTCATCGATAAATTCTATCATCAATTTATATTTTTTATATTCTGTTATGAGTTTACCATTAATTGAAGTAGGTTTTCATCCTCAGTGAAATCTGATAGTATTAAAAGAACTTTAAAAAAATTGGTATTAGGAGGCGGTATGGTATGCCAGAAGCAACTGAATATCATCAGCAAGGATTTAATTGCTGTGAGTCAACATTAATGGGGTTGTGTGACCATTTAGGAAAAACTTGTCATTTCTTCCCTCGGTTGGCAACCGGTTTTGGGGGTGGCTTAGGCCACACCGGTGACGTTTGTGGAGCCATTACTGGTTCAATAATGGCTTTGGGCTTAGAATTTGGACGCGACCAGGCTCAGGATAAAAAAACCCGGGACGATCTCTATTTATTAGTAGAACATTTTATTAACGATGTAAAAAAAGAATTAGGAACCATAGATTGTATTGATTTAATTGGAGTTCCTATGAATACTGTAGAAGGATTAAGTGAGTACCGAAAAAATAATATGCACTTAAAATGCCGAGAATTCATTAAAACAATATCCCAAATAGCCAAAGAATATCTCGACCAAATTCGTCATTAACCAGACCCTATATGGAAAAATATCCAGTATTCGTCTATTACCCCGCTGGAAATAAAAATAGCTTGAACGTACTAATAGGAGCGCTACAAAACCATCCCTTATGGAACCAGCTTCAGTTTTTTTTTGTTCAAAAGAGACTGACCTGTTGTCTGCTATCGCTCATCACCGATCTGGTTTAATACTTATATCAGTTATGACCCCCGATTGTGAACAGGTTCGGTCTCTTCTAATGAAGTGTAAATCAATTAATCCACAAGTTATAATTTGTCTTGGTGGTCCTCACATCTCGGCAACTCCAGAAACCTTTCAAGGTCTTGCTAATTGGTTGGTGAGGGGAGAAGCTGAAGACCTCATCCAAGAGATCATTTCATACGCTAAAAATGATTTACCCGCTTTAGACTCGGTGATTCTAAAATCAAATCATCGGGTTCGTCTTGACCTCTATTCACCTTCCCCTATCAAACTGGGAAAATATGGCTTCATCGAGATTACCCGTGGATGCCCCTATGGATGTTATTTCTGTCAGACAAGTTCGCTATTTGGAACCGATGTTCGACATCGCAGTCTTGAAGCTATATTTGAGTATTGCCGAGAAATGAAGAAAAAAAACTTGACAGATATCCGTTTTATCACACCGAATGCTTTAGCCTATGATTCAATTGATGGACGATCTTTAAATTTGAATTCTATTTTTTCACTCTTAGAAGGGATTAAAAAAATCATTGGCAAATCGGGTCGAATTTTTTTTGGATCCTTTCCATCTGAAATCCGTCCTGAGTTTATTACTCTTGAATCAATTTCAATCTTAAAAAAATTTTCTGATAGTAAAACTTTGGTTTTTGGCGGACAAACTGGAAGTAATCGATTATTAAAAACCCTTCATCGAGGTCATTCCCGAGAACAGGTTTTTTCGGCAATAGACCTGGCCATTCAAAATGGCTTCCAGGTTGCCGTAGATTTTATTTTTGGCCTCCCGGGAGAAAATGAAGATGATGAAAAAGAGACCGCTCAATTCATGAAGAAGCTTATAATGCGAGGAGCAAAAATCCATGCTCATTCTTTTCTTCCTCTTCCTGGAACTCATTTCCATGATGCGCAACCTGCAATCATATCGCCATTCTTACGACATTTTTTGGGGAAGATAGCCCGAGATGGTTTTCTCTTCGGACAGTGGCAAACCCAGGAAATACTTGCTCATACTATCAAAAAAGATTGCTAACCAGAAAATCGTCCTCCTCCCGATAGCGGAACTTTTTTGTTCAGGAGGAGGACATTATTCAACTTCAATAACAGCATCTATTGGCTTTAAAGTGTGACCTTCCCGGTTTATTTCCCGAATAGTTTTTTCCAGTTTCTGTCTGGGAATCATAACAAAATGACCACATTTAATACATTTCATTCCAATATCAGTGCCAATGCGTATCACTTTCCATTGCCGACAACCGCAAGGATGACTCTTTTTGAGAGTTAAAATATCCTCAACTTCAATTTTGATGATTCCCATTCTTCTCCTTATTCAGAAAAACTTTCCTGACAAATAATCCTTTCTACAGGCCTTCTTGAAGTCGGCGGAACAGTCTTTACTGGATAACCGAGTGGCGTAATCGCTGCAACTCTGACTGAAGGTGGAATGTTACATATTTCCCGAATCTTATCTTCATCAAAATCTCCTATCCAACAGGTACCCAGTCCTTTATTCCAAGCCGATAATATTAAATGGGTCACGGCAATTGCTAAATCTACTGGCCAACTTTCCATATATTTTCCAATATACCCACCCCTACCTACTGCGCAGGCAACTACAATGATAGGAGCTTCTCCAATAAATTCTTGACCAGAACAAGCTTGAGCTATTAAACGTTTCTTTTTATCATTTCGAATTAAAATAAATTTCCATGGCTGGAGATTGTTAGCCGAAGGTGCCAATTGTACGGCTTCAAAAACCTCGTTTAAATCTGGTTGAGGTATTTCATCAGAACGATATTTTCGGATACTTCTTCGATTCCTTATGATTTCCATAAGGTCCATAAAATCAAGCCTCCCTTATAGCTATTACACTTGTTTTGATTACTTCAACATGCTGATGCGGGGTATTTTTATTTCTGTATAGGGCTTTAAATTATAAGGGCTATCAATGATATCAGAATTCGCTTCAAGGATTTTCTCCCATTTGGTTCCATCACGATAGTATCTTCGTGCAATATTCCAAAGGTTATCCCAGGGAAGAATAACATAGGAAGTGTATTTTTTTGACTCATCTAATTGTGCAGAAAGTTCTTGGATTTTTTTCTGGAGAAATTCAATTTGACTTAACTTATTTTCAACATCACTGGTTAAACTTTGTACTTCTTTTTCTACTCGCTCTTTTTCTTCCTCCAGTTTTTTAATATTTTCTGCTGACTGTTTTTCTTCCTTTAAGATAACCAATTCTTTATCTATTCGACTCAACTCTTCCTGCTTTGTCTTCAAATCCTCTTCAAGGTCAAACCTTTCATGACTTAATCTTTCAATTTCAACCCGCAAATCATCCTTTTCCTGATTCATGCTTTGCAGTGATTGTTGGGTTTCTTCTATATATTTTTGCCCATCCAGAGTATCAAATAACAAATCAACCCTATCTTCGATGGTTTGTTTTTCCTGTTTTAAATCATTAATAGCTTCCTTAATGGTTTCTACTTCTGGGATACTTATTCCATACTCCTGAACTATAGAATCAATTTTTTCTTCTACTGCTGATATTTTTCCTTCAATAGCATCGACCCGGGCAAATATTTCTTTTTTATTTACTTCTTGGTTAAACTGCTCAAGAGTTCCAACCCGGTTTAAAACTTGATTCATTGAATTATTGAAAGTATCCAGAGAGGTTTTTAATTTTTCATCATCAATTTTCTTGGATATATCATTCTGGATCTTCTGATATTCATCTTTCACTTCTGCAACAAACTGCTTTACATCAGCAGTATTTTTTTCCAAAAGAGTATTCATTTCATCCCACTTATTTCCCCAGTCCTTAGTAGCCGACTCCAATGATTGAAGCTGTGCGTCAGTTTTAACCAATCGATCCTCTAATTCATCTTTTAAGTTCTGAAGGGATTGGATCTTTCCCTCAATAATGACCATAGCCTCATCGCCTGACGACTGTTGGCTTCGAATATTTTCTAAGTTTTCTTGTAATAATGCAATATTTTTTTCATTCCCCTCAATTTCAGCAAGAAGCATGGCTTTTTCATTTTGAATTAAATCAATTTTTTGTTTTAACGATTCTTCATTCGCTACTAACTCACTTATTTTTGATTTCATTTCTTCTAATGATTCAATATTTGGGAGAGTGATTCCAATCGCTTCAACTTGATCTTGGAGCTCCAGTAAAGTTTTTTCCTGACCAACAGAAATCTCATTTTTAATTTGGTCAAATTGTTCATTGATTTTTTCTGATAAGCTAACCATTTGACTTTTGGTTGTTTCTAAGGATTGATTAAATCCATTGACTAAAATTTCTAATTGATCAGAACGAGATGTAATAGTCTTTTGGGTCTCCTCCATTTGATTTAGATTGGATTCCAAAACATTCGTTTTGGAATCCAAATTGGTTAACTGAGAATTAATCAATGAACTGAGGTTGGTCAGTTCTTCAACATAAGATTGCTGAGAGGTTTCTATTCCCTGGAGTGAGCTGGAAAAACTTTTAATTTGTTCACGAATCAATTGTACTTCACTTTCCACCGTCGTCTTCATGGCGTCCATTTCACTTCGCAGGTCCTCAACGGTTTTAACAGAATCATCTAATTGCATTTCTAATTGTTTTTTCCAAATTTCAAAATTATTTTGAGAAACAAATTGACTGGTTGTCTCAGTTAAAGTATTTTTGATAGTATCTAAGTTAGCATTGAGGGTTTCATATTTAGGAAGAACTGAAGAAAGTTCAATGAATTGAGTAGATTGATTCTTAAGATTGGTCAGTTCTTCAACATAAGATTGCTGAGAGGTTTCTATTCCCTGGAGTGAGCTGGAAAAACTTTTAATTTGTTCACGAATCAATTGTACTTCACTTTCCACCGTCGTCTTCATGGCGTCCATCTTTTCTTCAATATCTTTCACTAAATTATCAAAATTAACTACCTTAGTTTCTAATTCCTGAACCCGAAGGAACTTATTATCCAGAGACGTAATATTCTGTGCAAGTTGTGCAAACGATTCTTTCATCTGATCTATTTCAGCAATCCGGGTTTGGATAAAGTTCTGCTGGGTATTAAATTCGTCTTGAAGGGCGGTTAAAACCGTCTGGTTCTCATTTCTTAATTTCCCCAGTTCTTCTTTCCAATTATTTTGGAAAGATACAAGTTCTTGTTTTTGTTTTTCGACATTTTCTTGGAAAGAATCCAGTTTATCAATAAAAGCAAGTCTTTCGGATTCATTCTTTTGCCAGCTTGATTTAAATTCTATTTTTAAAGATTCTATCTGATCTTGTAAGTTGTTTTTCTGAGTTTCAATTATTTCTGCGGTGTCAACAAATCTTTGATCAACATTTAAAGAGAGAAGCTGGTCTTTTATGGCTGGAATCTCGGTACTTATGATTTCCAGTTGACTTAATTTTGTAGTTAGTTCAGAGAGTTGGGTGTCTTTATTTCCGCTTAGATGTCGTAATTCAATAAAAGCCTTTTCTAACCCTTCGATCCGGCTGACAGAATCATTTATGGTTTGATCAAGCATATTTATCTGGGTACCAAAACTCTCGAAGTTTTTTAATTTTTGAGTCAGTTGTTCACTTTGTTCACTAATTTTATTTAATCTATCTCCAACATCTGCTATACTTTTTTCATAAGAGGAGAAATCTGGTAAAGCAGAAATTTTCTCGGTGACTTCGGAAAGTGAAGTACTTTGATTTTTTATGCTCTCCTCTAATACCTTTATTTTTTCTGTTGTTCCAGTAAGTAAACCTTTAACTGGGAATAAAAGTGAAAACATCACTAAAGACAGAATAATCGCAATAATAGCCAATACAAGTGATGGCCAACTTTTCAAAAAATCACCCCCAACCAAATCTTATCTGTGATTTCTTACCGTATCACAAGTAGAATAATTTATTTTGGTAATAATAATATACTCTTCACTCTCTCGAAAACTTGATAATCGTCTACCGAAGAAGGATAGAAATATATCCCCAATAAAAGGACCACCAAAAAAAGGAAAAATATGGTTATAACGAGTACCCAATTCCGGTCGCAAACTCTTTTTTGACCGAGGTCAACATTTTGAATCCAAGTTGGTAACGCTTTTTTCCTTTTAAACATGCTCTGTCTTTCCAAAAACATCAATAGCATTTTGGCTAGACATTTTCTTCGTCTGAACCCTCAACTATTTGAGCATAAACTGCTCGGGCAAAATCTTTTTTGGTTGAACGATCTACAAACTTCACCGCCTTAAGTAAATTGTACTCCTCCCCGGAAAGAGCACCATTTCTCAACAAGCGATCTAAATCTGGTATGATAAAATGTGACAAATAAAGAGATGCAACTAAAAACTCCCTTCCTTCTCTCGACCTGAGACGAGCTTCTAATTTTTCAACGACCGATACATCACCAGAACGATACATTTCAATCACATCTTCACCCGACAAACCAGGGATGCCCTTAAAAACTGTATGGATAACAATATCTCCTAGTGGTTCTCCCGATTGAACTTTTTCTTTTACATCCCACAACAAGGGAGAAAAATCAATGGTTTCTTCGTTTAAATTGACTTTTAAGTTTTTGGCGTCTAAACTAAATTCTTGTAATTTCTTCAATCCACGTTCAATAATTGCCTGTCGGGGTTCCTGTGGTTTTTTCTGATCAACAAGGGGTATTTTTGGAATAACCTTCTCAGTTTCCGGCTCAACATACCGTTCCTCGGTTTCAAAATGTTTCATTTCTTGGTTTTCTAAACCCATTTTTGGTTCAGGAGGAACTACAAAATCTTTTTTTAACTTCACTTCTTCTTGGGATAACTCTTTTTCCCGAGGAATTCTTTGCCATTGACGTTTTTCCTCGATTTCTTTTAAATCATTTTCCACAGTCGGAGGAGTTGTCCTTGTCTTAATTGGAAAGTTAATCTTTTTTTCTGTAAAAAGCCGCTTTTTTATCTTTGGTTCCTCTTCAAAATCCTCATTCTCTTCTTTCCAAAGCTTTCTTTCCCGAGCACTTTCTCGCAGAATAAGAATAATACTGATTAATATAGCAACAATTAATATCGCTAAAATCAAACCAATTATATCTTGAATTCTTAACATACCCTGCATAGGCCCACCTCTAACCCTTTCGATCAAAATATATGTTTTTCCCTTGGGCAGAAAGAGGGATTCCCATTACTACATCATCTTGTGTATAACCCATTTTTCTTGCTAAAGCCCCCACTCTATACATAATTCGATTATCAACGTTTAATAGTGAGGCAGTTTTTACCGCTGACCCAAGAGCAATACCCAAATCAAGTAAACGAAACATACACTGAGGCCCTTTAAACTCGTTTTTCTCAATCGGCTGCAACTCTTGACAGGTATCAAGCCCACAAGCTCCACAATTTAAATTCATAACAGCTGCGTCTTTAATCCCTATTAATACTAAAACGTCAGAAGCAATCACATTTTTCCCATCACGAATAAAACCTGGAATGTTTTTTTCTTCGCCGTACCGAATCATCCCTTCTCCAATTTTTTGGACATCATTTCCTTTTATCACGTGAACATGAACAAAATCACTTCCACCTGATTTAGGAGCCGTTCGGGCTGCAATTGCCATTAATTCACCAACTTGCTCTAACACTTCTCTCATTCTATCACCTCTCGGTTGAAACGCCTCTCACTTCCTTCTATCATAACTGAAAAACCTTTCCAGGTCTACCTCATTATCAACGATCCTTTTTAAAAGCAATTACCATGATGACTTGAGTAATTCAACCATATCTGATGGTTGGAAAGGTCTTGGATTTTCAGTGATATTTTTACCGATATTATTAACACTTAAAACCGATATTAATTCATCAATAGAAACATTAAATTCTTTAAATCTTTTCCGTAAATGTATTTGGTCAAGAAAATTTTCAAAAGCCATAGCTAATTCCTCTGTTGGGTCGTTCTTTCCAACTTCTTTTATGCCGACTTGGTTAATAATTTGAGAGTATTTTTTAGAAAATACTTCTCGATTAAAACGTATAACTTGGGGCATCAGAACTGCACAAGTTTCTCCATGGGAGATAGAAAATCTTGGTCCAATAAGATGAGAAAATCCATGAGCAGCCCCGGATGATGAATTCGCAAACGCCATTGCACTCAACATACTTCCTTTGGCCACATACTCACGGTTTAATAGGCTTGCTCCATCTTGAACCGCTTTGGGGAGATATTTCCAAAGGAGTTCAATAGCTTCTAACACCAGTGCATCACTAACCGGATTAGAATGAGGACTCGTATAGGCTTCAATTGCCTGAATTAAAGCATCTACTCCAGTAACAGCTGTGAGATAAGGACTCATTGATAAAGTAAAATTGGGATCAATAATAACTAACCGAGCAATAAAAAAAGGGCTACGAACGCTTTTTTTAATCCCGGTATCAATATTGGTTAAAACCGAATTACTGGTCATTTCCGAACCGGTTCCTGCTGTAGTTGGAAGCGCAATCCAAGGAACACCGGCTTTGATTATGGGTGATCCTTCAAAAAAAGGCCGTATGCTTTCTCCACTCCCTATCAATCCCGCAATAACTTTCCCACAATCAAGAACGCTTCCTCCACCCAGCGAAACAACCATATCACAATTAAAATCAGTTGCCAGTTTTAATCCTCTATCTACCGTGTCCAAAGAAGGTTCGGGTTCAACCTGGCCAAATATTGAAAACATTAGCCCGTTCCGGTCAAGAGATTGGGTAATTTTTTCCAGAGCACCAGTTTCCTTAACCGATTTTCGGCCGACTACAATGACTATTCTTCTCCCCATATTTACTAAAATTTTACCAATATCGTTCCCTTGATTGGTTCCAAAAAATATTTCTCTTGGTAACCGAAAAACAAATGTATCTCCCATTATTACTACCTTTCCTTTTCTTTTTTATTGAATACTATAACCATTAATAAGTTTTATTTTATTCTTATCCTTGCTTATTCTATCAACAAAAAAACCGAATTCCTCTTATTTCTGTCTTGAAAATTTAAGGGCATGATAAATCAAGCCCCTACCAAAGATTATAAAATGTAGGGGCACAATGTATTGTGCCCGATTAATGTAGCGACCTGCCATGGCATGTCGAATCTTGGTTTTCATCCTCAACCGGTGACAACAAGTAACATGAATATCTATCCTGTCAAGCTGATGATGCAGCTTTCATCTTGACGCTTTTCCCTCTCAAATTCTCCTATATTTCCTTTGGGGGAATTTAATAAGGAAACCTTTAAATATTATAATATCCCTAAATATCCTATTCTACGGATTTTCAATATTCTGGTTAATAGGCTTCAACATAATGAAGATTTTTGAAATATTAAATGATTGGACAGGTTAAAGTAGATTTTACTTCACGCATTCTTTGAATTTCTTTAAGAAGTCTTTCCCCAATTTCTTGGTTATCCTCGACTTCAACCAAAAGAATAAGATCAAAAGGACCCATCACTCGGTCTATTCGAATGACCCATGGATATAAAGCTAACTCTTTTTTCACATTCTGTGCTTTCCCCACCTGAACTTGGAGAAGTAGGTACGCCTGAACTACCATATTTTTCTCCTCGATGCTTGACAATCTATCTAAATAAACTTTAAATAGAAGCTTTTTTATAAAATAATAAAATTCGAATCAACAAATGGATTTTTGTCATTAATTTTTAATAACCAATTTCCCTTTATTTATTCATTAAAGATATCAACTTTTGAATTTTTTTATTATAGCATGTAACTCAATTTTTGAGATATTAATTTTAATGAGATTAAGATGGTCAATGAATATTTAAATTAACTGATTAAAAGTGCTACAATAACTCTTGTTTTAGATTTAGCCAGCAGAAAAACATAAAAGCTGAATACCCGGGAAAGGATGATGAAGACATGAAAATAAATAGGATGGGAAAGCTGGATCTACTGGTTACTGAATTTTGTATTGGTGCTCTTCCCATGGGACCTCTCCAAGCAAATATTCCAATAGATCACGGAGCTCACTTAATTCGTAAAGCCTGGGATAATGGAGTTAACTTTTTTGATACTGCCGAAATTTATCAAACCTACCCATACCTTCAAAAAGCTCTGGCTGATCGTCCAGAGGCCATCATAGCTACCAAGTCTACCGTATCGACCTATGAAGAAATGGAAAAAAGCATCAATAAAGCTCAACAGGAGTTAGGCCGATCTATGATCAATATATTTCATTTACATGCAGCGCGGTCAACACCTGCTGTTTTCGAAGAAAGAAAAGGTGCGCTGGAGTGCCTAAAAGATTATAAAAAGAAGGGAATTATTCAAGCAATTGGAATATCAACCCATGCCGTTGACGTTGTTGAAAAAGCAGCCGAAGAACCGAATATTGATGTTATCTTTCCGATCATCAATATCGATGGAATGGGTATCATCCGGGGAAATACTACAACAATGATTAAAACTATTCAAAAAGCTTCCATGAGGGGAAAAGGAATTTATGCAATGAAAGTCCTTGCCGGTGGCCATTGTATCGATCGGATATTTGATGCCATCGAATTCGTACGCAACATCCGAGAAATTAGCTCAATTGCCATAGGTGTTGTCAGGGAAGTTGAATTAGATTTTCATCTCCTTCACTTTAATCAACAACCAATTCCTAAAGAATTATTAAATCAGTGCTTAGATCGAAAGCAGAAAAAACCGGTTATACTTAATAATTGTCGAAAATGCCGATTATGCTCGGAAACCTGTCCCTCCGGGGCAATTACCATGGGATCTGATCGACCTTCAATCAACATGGAAAAATGTTTAGCTTGTGGATATTGTTTACCTGTTTGTCCTGAATTCAATATCCGTTTTGCCTAATTATTTCTTTATTTATTACTCTCGGTGGCTTATTAATCCTGAATAGCTAACCGTGCATTTAGGATAGACTTTCATGCTGCCTAGTAGCACCAGATGAGGATGGATACCCAAGATTCGACCTGCCATGGCTGGTCGATCCAATAATCGGGCGCAATAAATTACGCCCTTACAAATTTATATTTTTTGTAGGAGCTTGATTTATCAAGTCCGTGGGTTTTTTCAGGCTAAAACGACTTTAGGCTTTTCAAAACCATTAAATGTTGTCGCTGAGGCCCATGAATAGGCACCAATGTTGGGAACGATCACCAAATCATCCAGCTGCATCTCGGGCATCATGACTCCATCGGCAATAACATCGACAGAATCGCAAGTTGGTCCTGCTAAGATACAGGGATATTTTTTCTCATCATCTTTCAACGTATAAAATTCAAAAACCGATTTATCAAAAGGAATAGCTGTAAATGTCCCATAATATCCATCGTCTAAATAATACCAATTTTTACCCGAGCGTTTAGCTCTTCCAATTACTTTTGAAATCAATAATCCAGCGCTTCCCACTAAACTCCTTCCTGGTTCAGCAACAAAAGTACATTCTCTGCCAAAATATTCCAACAATAAGGGAGTGAGTATTTTACCCATGGATTCAACACTCACCTCATTATTTTGAGTCTGGTAAACCTGTAGTGGGAAACCACCTCCGATATCAATAGTAGTAAGGTGTATCCCCTTGGCTGCTGCTTGTTCGAAAATTTTTACCACCAATTTAAGAGAAGCAATATAATTTTCCACATTCGTGCAGGGTGAACCGACATGAAAGCTGATACCAATTGGATTTAACCCAGCATCTTGCGCATTGAGCAACAAATCCAAGGCTTCATCGGGTTCAGCGCCAAACTTATAGGAAAGATTGATCCGGCTGCCAACTGACGGCGTCTTAACCCTTAAGATAACCGATGCCTCTTGAAAAACCCGGGCTATTTTACCCACTTCATCAAAATTGTCGTAAGTTAAGCGGTTAACACCGTTTTCTTTGGCAAAACGAATACCTTTTTTTCTTTTAATCGTATTTGCTAATATCATGCGCTGTGGAGGAATACCGTGGCTTAAAACCAGTTGAATTTCTTGAAGGGATGCTACGTCAAATGACGAGCCGATCTCACCTAAAACTTGGATAATATAAGGATGAGGATTGGCTTTTAAGGCATAATAAACCTCAACCCCTGGGAAAAAAGACCGAAAAGCCTGATAATTATCTATTAACTTCTCTCGAATTATGATAAAAAGTGGAGTATCATGCTGTTCAATTAAACAATCAATTTGATCATAGCTTAAACCGAACATACTGGTTGAAAGGTTATTTTTCTCCAAAAATAATCAACTCCCGCTTTTAAAATATGGAAATCATAAATATCAAAATTGGAGCAAAAAAGAACGATCATCCTTAGGAGGAAAAAATTTGAATCAATGCTTAAGAAGTCCTTATTCTGACAATTGTGAAGTATAACCTTTCATTATCGGATTTTCAATAGTTTAAAGCCATCGAGCCAACAAAATTTTTTGGTTTAAGATGCTGGCCCGATGGTTGATTAAAGTATCCTTTAATTTTCAGCGTTATTACTGGCTTACCGGAATTTCTCCTTCTACTCCTTCGACAAACCACGAGAAGGATAAGATATCTTGATCGGACATTTTCTGTCCTTCAGCTACTTTCTCATTTCCATTTTGGTCTTTTATTGGACCCCAAAAAACATCCCAGGTTCCATTGATTATTTTTTCCTGTTCTTCTTGAACCAAGGCTCTCACTTCACCTGGTACATCTTGGCTAAAGGACGTGAGTTTTACTATACCAGTTTCCATCCCCCACCAACTATTCTCGGGTTTCCAGGTTCCTTCTACAACCTTTTTTACAATATCAATATAGGTTGTTGACCAGTCCCAAACTGAGGAGGTAAGACATTTCGTCGGAGCATAGCTGGACATATCATTATTATAACCAATAACATATACCCCTGATTCTTCAGCAGTCTGAGGAGTTGATCCAGAATCGGCATGCATACCAATCACGTCAGCTCCCGCATCTATAAGTGCTTTCGTAGCTTCTTTTTCTTTTCCTGGATCAAACCAAGAATAAAGCCAAACAACCTTAACCTTCGCATCGGGATTCGCTTTACGAGCTCCTAAGGTAAAAGCATTAATCATACGGATTACTTCAGGAATCGGATGAGCTGCCGGAAAACCGATAATATTGCTTTTTGTCATACTTCCCGCCACCAACCCCGATAGATATCTCGCTTGATACATTCTTCCAAAATAGAGACCGACATTGTCGGCCATTTTATATCCCGAACAATGCATGAATATAACATCCGGATATTTTTTGGCCACTTCAATGACTTGGTCCATATACCCAAATGAAGTAGCAAAAACCAACTTCGCTCCATTTCGAACAAATTGCTCCATAACTCGCGCACAATCGGGCCCCTCAGGAACCGATTCAGCATACATCGTCGTTACCCCAGGGAAAGCTTTTTCAATAGCTTGACGTCCTTGATCGTGCATATAGCTCCATCCACCATCACCAACCGGACCCACAAAGACAAAGCCAATCTTGAGGTCATCCGCAGGAATCGGATCAAAAGCCAGAGCAGCCGATCCCAAGGTGAAAAAAACCACCAAAACCAATAACCATGCCCATTTGTTCATTTCCTTATGACACTCCCTTTCCTTATTTATTAAATTAATGGTAAAGAAATTATACTTGATATTCGTTCGCTTAATCACTTTCTTCACGAAAATAGGGTTGACCCAAAGAAGCTGGAGCTCCAAATAGGATCCCCTTGCCTTTCCCAATTGAAATAAAAATTAGAACACTAACCGTAAGAAGATAGGGAAGCATCAGAAGTAAGGGCGTTGGAATACTCGTACCTGTTGCTTGAAGCCTTAATTGAAAAGCTTCTACCCCTCCAAAAAGATAAGCTCCTAAAGCAGCACGGGTTGGATTCCAAATGGCAAATATTACCAGCGCTACTGCAATCCAACCTCTTCCCGCAGTCATTGATTCGGTCCACATTTTATTATAAGCTACCGAAAGATAAGCTCCACCCAAAGCAACGATACCGCCGCCAATTAACACTGCTAAATAACGAATCCGATTGACATTTAATCCCAACGCATCAGCAGCTCTGGGACTATCACCTACTGCTCGTAAATTTAAACCTATCCGAGTCGAGATTAAAAACCAGGAAAGGAAAACTACCAGGAAAAAGGAAAAATACACCATCAGGTCATGATTAAAAAAAACCGGACCAATAAAAGGAATGCGGTTTAAGACTGGAAAAGGGGTTTTTAATAAACCTGGAATTGTCTTACCAATGAATGCTTTTCCTATGAGGGAACTGACTCCGGTCCCAAAAATTGTCATTGCCAAGCCACTCACTACTTGATTGCCTTTTAAGGTAATAGAAATAAAACCATGGATGAGGGTTATAAAAGCTCCTAAAATAAAGGCTGCTATTATTCCCAGCCAAGGATTACCACTGGCTAAACTTACCGAAAAACCAGTGAGTGCCCCAATCAGCATTATTCCTTCTAATCCTAAGTTTAAAATCCCCGATTTTTCAATGATAATTTCTCCCAAAGTTGCAAATAAAATAGGAGTGCCACTTCGAACTGCTGCAGCCAGAATGGAAATAACCATCTCCATTTAGTGTTCATCTCCTCTGATAAACCGGATTCGATAATTTCTAAAAAATTCTCCCCCTAAAACAAAAAATAGTATCAATCCCTGTAACACCAAGGTGCTAGCAATGGGTAATCGCATTACAATTTGCAGGCTTTCACCTCCTACCTGGAGGGCACCAATAAGAAAAGAAACCAACATAACCGAAATGGGATTCAAGCGAGCTAACCAAGCGACTATAATCGCAGTAAATCCGAATTCTGCAGTAAATCCATGTTGTAAGCGTCCCTGTAAACCTGAAACCTCCCCCATACCGGCAATACCAGCTATAGCTCCAGATATAAACATGATCAAGACAATATATCTTAAATAATAAATACCGGCATATTGAGCGGCTTTTGGATTTTCACCAATAACTCGTATTTCATAACCCCAACGAGTATAACGGAAAATAAACCAAAATAAAATTGCAAAAATGATTGCAATAAATAACCCGTAATGGATTCTGGTTCCGGCAAATTGTGGAAGCCGAGCTGCTTCTGGGAAAGGAGCAGTCATGGGAAAACCTAAGCTATCCGGATCTTTCCACGGTCCATAAATAAAATAATCAGCCAGGTGGATGGCGATATAGTTTAACATTAAGGTAGTTATGGTTTCGTTTACATTCCAACGGGCTTTTAAATATCCTGCTATAGCAGCCCAACC
>NZ_DAOLQM010000005.1:0-4153 GCF_035418125.1 Atribacter sp.
TATCACTCACATATTCAATGATTTGAGGTGACATATCGTCGAGATTGGTTTCGATTAGAATATTCTCTTCGGTTCGTTCATTTTCAGACAAACGTCCTAAAAAAAGCCGAAGGGTATTCGGGATTTCAAAATCATGGGATCCTGCTCCATAACCAATTTTTTCTATGACCATATGAGGAAGAGTTCCAAATTCGTTGGTTATGCCTGCGATTATAGCCGCCCCAGTTGGTGTGGTAAGTTCGTGTGGAATATGTCCTGATTTTATGGGTACACCTTTTAACAACTCAACTGTAGCAGGAGCTGGAATAGGTAACTTACCATGGGCAGTTTCGATAAAACCAAAGCCGGTAGGAATGGTTGAGGCAAAAACCTTTTTTATGTGAAAATAATTGAGTCCAATTATTGCGCCGGTAATATCGATTATAGTGTCTAGTCCTCCGACTTCGTGAAGGAAAACCTCTTCAGGATTTTGCCCATGAATACTCCCTTCTGCCTGAGCAATCTTCCATAGCAGGGATATACTTTTTTCTTTAATAGAAGAGGAGAGATCGGATTCTTGTAGGATACGAACCAACTCTTTAGCTGGTCGATGATGATGGTGGTGGTCTGGGTGATGAGTATGATGATGGTGTTCTTCGGGATCGGTAATTATAACTTGGGTTGCTTGAATAGCTCTCTTGGTGACTTTTTCAGCTTGAATAAGAAAAGGAATTTTTAATTTGGTGAGTTCTTCTTGAAGCAAGTCAATGGGTAAACCCAAATCTACCAAACCACCTAAAAACATATCACCACTAATGCCAGAAAAACAGTCACAATAAAGAATCATGGTTTATTTTTCTCCTTCAGCAAGTTGATTAATAAGATGAGCCAGGTACCCGGCACCGAATCCATTATCAATATTAACCGTGGCAATACCAGGTGAGCACGAGTTCAACATGGTTAATAAAGCCGAGAGACCTTGAAAGTGAGCTCCATAGCCAACACTGGTGGGCACTGCAATCACTGGTCGTCCGACCATACCGGAAACGACCCCCGGTAAAGCACCTTCCATGCCGGCTACTGCTACGATAACGTTGGATTGCCAAAGTTGATCGAGATGAGAAAAAAGACGGTGAATCCCAGCGATCCCAATGTCATAAATCCGGTTTATATAACTCCCCGCAATTTCGGCGGTTACGGCAGCTTCCTCGGCTATTGGAAGATCGGCGGTTCCGGCGCTGATTATTGTAACGCACCCTTTTTTTTCGACCGGCTTTCGTTCTAAGACCAAAAGGTGAGCGGTTGGATGATATAGAATATCCGGTATTTCTTTCTGTACGGCCAAAAAATGATCGGGTTGAGCTCTGGTGGCTAATAAATTTGGATATTGTTCACTCATTTTCTTCAGGATAGTTAAAATTTGGTCTTGGGTTTTTCCCTGACAAAAAACCACCTCAGGGAATCCTTTCCTTAATGCTCGATGATGATCAATTTTTACAAAGTCGAGGTCTTCATAGAGAAGCTGACGTAATTGTTTTTCGGCTTCTTGTGGGGTAATTTTTTGGTTCCAGAGATCTTCTAAGGTATGAAAAAAAACCGAGATAACCATCACCCTCTTCACGCATCAAATTGTTTTATATTATATCATTCCTGGACACCTTACTTAATAAAAGAAAATCGGAAAAACAGTAGGATAAATGAGGTAATGCATGTTAGAATACAAGAAAAACGGAGGAGATGTTTATGAAGACTAAATTCATTTTTTTATTAACCATTATTCTTGTTTTTTCTATTCATTCTATTGCTTGTTCTCAAGACATGTTTAATAATACTTTGAACTTAGATAGTTTAAAACACCAGAAATATTTAATACGACAAGAAGATAAGGATGGTATAACCGAAGGATCTCTTACTGTTGATGTTGTACCGCAAGATGAAGAAAAGTACCAGGTGAGCATTGATTTTCTTTTAGGTGAGGATCATTTTACGAACTCTTTTATCGCTTCAAAAGATGATAATCAAAATTTATTTAATAATCTTTTTTTCTCCAATCCTATGGCTATGGCAATCGTTATGCCAGTTTTTGCAGTTCAGTTTATGTTGCTACCAGTTACTTTAATGGGCGGCGAGTTAAAAGAAGGTTTTCTATGGAGTTCAAAAGAAGATGATGAGGAATTAACCATACAAGTTCCTTCTTCTGAAGAACGTTTTGGTTTAAAAGCTTATTGGGTGGAGATACTGAAGGATAAACAAATAGCGGTTCGAATGCTCTATTCAAAGGAAGCCCCACTTCCTTTCGTCGTCGAAATTACTGATTCCGATACTCTTGATGAAGGGCTGGAATCATTGTATTTAGAGCTTCAAGAATGGGAAACTAATTAGTAGCAAACACCGTCACTACAAGCGGATGGAGAAGTGGAGCCATCCGCTTTTTTTCTTTTTGGTTTTGCTTGAGCAAGAGCGTTTTGAATAATTTCTTTTTCTAAAGATTCAACGGCAATTTTACCTTGCCATTTTTCAATGATTTTCATGTTTTGGTCAACTAAGAAGGCGGTTGGGAATTCCCAAAAACCCCAGGTCGCCTTTAAATTATTAAGCCCCATGTATACCTGTAAATCCAAGTTTAGAGATTCAAGAATGCGTTTTACTTCTCGCCAATCGCATCCAACACAGATGGGAATCAGCTGGAATTGAAGGTTTTTTTGAAGATATTGAGCTGCAAATAGTTCTCGATCACAAGAAAAACATTCCGGGGATAAAAAAAGAACAACAACCATTTGATCATCAACAGAAAAAGGTATTTCTTGACCGGTCAAATCGTAAAGATTGAAAGGAGGAACATCGCGCCACGCCGCCGCTTGTGACTGGGAAGAATTCATAAAATATGTTCCCAACAAGACTAATAAAAACCAAAAAATTAGATTTACGGAGGATGGCATTTTTTTCATGGTTTCTATTTTACTTTTTCATGGGAAGATTAGCAACTCCGAGAGAGAAAATGCTGGTATTGATTAAAAAAGACAAGCATAACACCATCGATAGAATAAAAAAGTAAATTGGTCCAGGTGGGTATTCGATAAAAAGAGAATTATAAAAAAGTGTTTTATAAAATTATTGGTTTGAAAGATTTTTAAAATCACCAATTTTTTATAAAAACCATGAAAAAGTATAAAAAACCATTCATCGAAGGCGAATTCGTATATAATAGGGTATAAAAAAATAGTGGTGAAATATGAAGTGGAAAAAGTAGGTATTATTACAATCTCAAGAGAAACCGAAAGCCTTGGTGATGAGATCGCTACTCAATTATCAAAACAATTGAATTACGAATGCATTGATCGTGAACGATTAGCCGTGCTACTACATGAAGCCCATCAAGAAGATTTGGATGAGAATATTGATCGACAGAAATTCCTCATTTGGGCAAAAAACGTGAAGGAAGTCCTTCTTAAACAGGCTAAAAGAGGTCCAATAATTTTTCTTGGCCGAGGAGGACAAACCATTTTTCAAAAAGATTCCAGGGCCTTTCATTTGTTGATCGTTTCTTCACCCGAACTTCGTTTGCAAAGAATTATGGAAAAATATCGACAGGATGAAGTAACCGCTTCCCATATTTTGGCTGAATTGGATCGGAAAAGAGAAAAATTTCTTCTTGAAGCTTTAGGCGCCGATTGGAAAAATCCTCTTATCTATCACTTAGTTTTAAACACAGCTTATTATACGGTAAATCAATCCTGTCAAATTATTCAGGAAGCAATCAAGAATTTAGGTGTTCATCGAACCCCCAAAGAACAGCAATTGTTGTTTCCCAGCCTTGATTTTGGCGGGAATCGAGTTGAGTTTGTTCATCCATCTGAAGAAGAGTTTGCACGGATACTCGATTTTTATCGAATCAAATGGCTTTATGAGCCCCGTACTTTTCCTTTGGAGTGGGATAGTGAAGGGAATGTTGTCGAAGCTTTTTCACCTGATTTTTACCTACCCGATTTCGATCTTTTCATTGAACTCACTACTCAAAAACAAAAATTAGTCAGGAAAAAAAACCGCAAAGTGAAAAGGCTAAAAGACTTATATCCAAAGGTAAAAATTAAAGTTATTTATTCACGAGACTATACTCATCTTTTACGTAAGTTTGGAGTGGAGGAAGATATATGATTGAATCAAAACTGGGCGA
>NZ_DAOLQM010000005.1:4253-35378 GCF_035418125.1 Atribacter sp.
CTTTTACGTAAGTTTGGAGTGGAGGAAGATATATGATTGAATCAAAACTGGGCGAATGTGTTTTCACTCGATCGGAAATTGAAAAAAGAGTGCAAGAAATCGCAGCTGAAATTAATCAGGATTATTTGGGGAAAAGGCCGTTGATTATTTCTATCCTTCGCGGTGCCATTTTTTTTACTGTTGACTTGGTTCGTTCGTTAACCATTCCTTTCGATCTCGACTTTATGGCTCTATCGAATTATAAAACTGGATTTAAGAAAGTTGAAATTGAAAAAGATGTCGATGAAGAAGTTGCCGATCGAGATGTCATCATCGTAGAAGATATAATCGATACCGGCCTAACCTTAAATTATTTAACCCGGGTTATGGAAAAGCGTTTTCCATCCAGTGTTGTAACTTGTACTTTTTTAGATTGTCCTGATCGACGGTTCATTGAGGTTCCCATACATTATTCATGCTTTGAAATCCCGGATATTTATGTCGTCGGGTATGGGCTAGATTTTCGTGGAGATTTTCGAAATTTGATGGAGATATATACTATATATGATCCCAGTGGTCGGAGCACACAAATATTAAAGCAGATGGGGAAAGGAGTTCCTCGATGAGCTATTTTCGAAAACATTTGGAATTAATAGCCGGCTATCAGCCTGGTGAGCAACCACAAGATGGCCAATATATTAAATTAAATACCAACGAGAATCCCTATCCACCCTCTCCGTTGGTTGTTGAGACTTTGATGGAAAATCTAACCAAGCATCGCTTATCCTACTATCCATCACCACTTTGTGATGAACTGAGGGAGCAAGCTTCAGCAGTATATGGGTATCCTTCCGATTGGATCTTGGTGGGAAACGGGTCAGATGAACTTTTAAGCATAGTTTTTCGGGCATTTCTGGGAAAAGGAGATTGGGTTTTATATCCATATCCAACCTATACCCTTTATCGAGTTCTTGCCTTGCTGCAAGAAGCCAATTTTGGAGAAATTCCTTTTGAAAAAGATTACTCAATTCCTAAGAAAGTTTTAACCGGTCAAGCTCAATTAAAGATTGTCTGTAATCCCAACTCTCCAACTGGAACTTTTTTATCAACGATGATTATCGAAAATTTAATCAAAAACTCATCCTGTCCAGTTATAGTTGATGAAGCCTATGTTGATTTTGCCTATGATAATGCTCTTTCACTGTTAAAAAGATTCCCTAATTTGATTATTTTACGAACTTTGTCTAAATCTTTTTCATTAGCTGGTATACGGGTAGGATTTTTGATTGCCCAACCTGAAATGATTCAAGGTTTACTGAAAGTAAAAGATTCTTATAATGTAAACTGGTTTTCTCAAAAAGCTGCTATGGCAGCTCTACGAGACCTACATTATATGAGGAATAATGTGGAGAGAATTAAACAAACCCGGAAGGAATTTTCCCAAGCTATGAGCAAACTCGGATACGAAGTACTCCCTTCGGAAGCGAATTTTGTTATGGTTCGCAAACCAGGAGAAAACTTAGAATCAGAATATCTTTATCTTAAAAAAAACCATATACTCGTCAGATATTTTACTGAATGGCCAGATTCTATGCGAATATCCATTGGGACTGATTCGAATATGCAGCTTATAATCCAGATTCTGAAAAATATGACCAAGGATAATAAAAATGACCTTTAAATTAATGATTTGGGATTTGGACAATACTCTTATTGGCAGTTCAAAGCTCCTTTGGGGCGCTTTTAATATGGTTTTTGAAAAATATGCTGGTACAAAGCTAACCCCGAATGAAATTGTTCAACTTTATGGGCCTCCAGAAGGTGACGTAATAGAAAGAATCGTTGGAAGGCAAAGGAAGAATCAAGCTTTAGAAGATTTTTATACTTTCTATCGAGAGAATCATGATCTATTAATCAATACTTTTTCTCGGGTTTTTGATTTGATAGGCAAGCTTCGGCAAGGAGGAATCAAACAATCACTATTTACTTCGAAGGGGAGAAGAAGTGCGGATATCACTTTAGAAAGGTTAGGTATCGATAAATTGTTTGACTTCGTCGTCTGTGGTGATGAGATTCTTCGTCCAAAACCCTATCCTGATGGAGTGATAAAGATACTTTCATATTTTTCCCTTTCTCCAGAAGAAGTGATCTATTTTGGAGATTCACCTTTAGATATTCAATCGGCTCATCAAGCTGGGGTAAAGGGAGCCCTGGTTTTATGGGATTCGATACACCAAGATGCTTTGGGTGGTGAAAAGCCGGATTTTATTTTTTTAGATATACCTTCATTGGAGAAGTGGGTTGAGCAATATTATGCTTGGATTGAATGAGTGAAAGGCATCATCGATAGGTTGGTGGTAAAAATCGAAGTGTTATTGATAGAAAAATATATTTAAAAATGATTGACAATCAGAAAGGTGGAGATGAAAGTGGTAGTTTGGGTTTGTGAGTCTTGTGGATTTGAAAAAGAAGGTCGTTGTAAGCCGCAAAAATGTTCCAACTGTGGTGGGAAAGGTTCTTTTATAAAAAAGGAGGAAAACCAAAAGAAGGAGGAATAAAGTTGGTTAAAGATTCTTTTTCACAGGTAAAAAAAAGAGATGGATCAATAGAACCTTTCACCATAAAAAAAATAATCCGAGCCATAGAGCAAGCGCTTCTTGCTACTGGTTTTTATCAACCGGGGAAGGCTGAAGGGTTAGCTCATGAAGTAATAGAAAACTTGAGTATCAATCGGGAAAGACCAATACCACTGGTTGAAGAAATTCAGGACGAAGTGGAAAGAGTTTTAATGAGCCACTCTTTACTACAGGTTGCAAAAGCCTATATCCTTTATCGGGAAAAACGAAGAGAAATTAGAGAAGCCAAGTGGAAATTATTTGGGATTCACGATGATTTAAAGCTGAGCTTCAATGCTATCCAAGTTCTAAAAGAACGGTATCTGGTTAAAAACGAAGAAGGCGAAGTTCAGGAAACTCCCAAGGCTATGATGAAGCGAGTAGCGAGGGCGGTGGCTGAAGCCGATCGTTTATATGGACAGGATGTTAGTGAGAGTTACGAAAAATTTTACCATCTGCTCACCTCCCTAGAGTTTTTACCGAATTCACCAACCTTGATGAATGCAGGAACCCCGCTGGGACAGCTTTCAGCTTGTTTTGTTCTTCCGGTTGAAGATTCAATTGAAGGCATTTTTAATACCCTGAGAGATATGGCTATCATTCATAAATCAGGAGGAGGTACTGGTTTTAATTTTTCTCAGCTTCGCCCCAAGGGAGATCGGGTTTCATCAACTGGCGGCAGAGCTTCGGGACCGGTTTCGTTTATGCGGATATTTGATACAGCTACCGATGTTGTGAAGCAAGGGGGTCGGAGACGTGGAGCCAATATGGGAATTCTTCGCTTCAACCATCCGGATGTCCGTGAGTTTATTAGAGCCAAGAATCAAGCAGGTTTTCTTGAAAACTTTAATCTATCGGTAGCCATTTCTGATGAAGAAATGGAAAGGGTACACCAGGGTGAAAAAATAGACTTGATTGACCCGCATTTAAGAAAAGCGGTATCAACGATTAACGCTCGAGAGCTATTTGATCTGATTGTTGAAAGTGCTTGGAAATCGGGAGAACCAGGTATAGTTTTTTTAGATGAAATCAATCGAAATAACCCCACTCCTTCTTTGGGGTCACTCGAAGCAACCAATCCTTGCGGAGAAGTTCCATTACTCCCCTATGAGTCTTGTAATTTAGGTTCCATAAATCTTTCCAAAATGAGTGCTGATGGAAAGATTGATTATCAAAAACTGCAAAGAGTTGTTTTTGATGCCGTCCATTTTTTAGATAATATCATTGATATCAACCGTTATCCCTTACCAATGGTTGAAAAAATAGTAAAAGCCAATCGAAAAATCGGTTTGGGGGTTATGGGATTTGCCGATTTGCTATGCAAGCTTGGCATTTCTTACCATTCAGAACAAGCTCTTCAAATCGCTGAGCAGCTCATAACTTTTATTACTTCTGAAGCGAAGATGGCTTCGAAAAAATTAGCAGAAAAAAGAGGTGTTTTTCCCAATTACCCAAAGAGCATCCCTGCTACCAAGAATTTACCTCTTCGAAATGCAACTTTGATTTCGATTGCTCCTACCGGAACAATTAGTCTGATTGCCGGATGTTCCAGTGGCATAGAACCGTATTTTGCCCTTATTTATCGACGTTATGTTTTAGAAAATACCGAGTTGATTGAAATTAATCCCTTACTGGAAGAAAAGCTAAAGGCCTTAAAAATTGAAGAGAAAATTCGAAAATCAATCTGGGAAAAAGGTTCTCTAAAAGATATTGATGGAATACCTGAACATCTTCATTCGCTTTTTCTTACTGCTCTTGAAATCCCTCCAACTTTTCAAGTTCAAATCCAGGCAGTATTTCAAAAACAAGTTGATAATGCAGTGTCTAAAACCATCAACCTTCCAACCGATGCCACCCTCGAAGATGTTGGTCAGGCCTATTTTTTGGCTCATCAACTCGGTTGCAAAGGAATAACAGTCTATCGTTATCAAAGTCGAGAAAGTCAAGTTTTATATTTAGGCTCCGGAGCAAAAGAATGTGAAAACTGTTAATTATGAATGGATGTAAATTTAATTAAGTAGTTTCATCCTTTCGGTTAAAAATGATAATTCCAATCAAAAGGCTTCCCAGAAAGTAAAATCCAACAATAATATAGGAAAAAATTAAAGAATTCCATTCGATAGTCTGATTCATTAAGTTTTGCCAGGAAAGTAAATGACGAGTTATCAGGAAAGGAGAAATAGGTTTAAAGACTTCAAGGTTTTGAACGACTGTTGAGGCTGCGGTAAAAATTAAGGTGAAAATTGGGCTGGCCAAAGAATGGCTCATAAAGGAAGAAAGACATAGAGCAATGGAAGCATAGGTGAGAATATAGAATGAAACGGTCAGGCCAGCTAAGATAAGCCTTAATATTGCTTCTTGGGCACTTAAGGTAAAAAAGCCAGCGCTCATGTTATTTAGTTCAACCGGTAGAACCACTGAACCACCTCCAAAAAGAAAGAAGCCCAAGAGACTGGTAATCAATAAAGTGGAAAAAACAATAAAAAGTGAGTAGAGGATAATTAAACTTAATTTTCCTAAATAAATGCGAACGCGGGGGACTGGTCGGGTTAGAATCATACGGAGAGTCCCTTTAATCCGTTCACCGGCAATACTTTCACCAGCAATTAAAACCGCAACTACTGGTCCTACGACTGCTAAAGGATAGAGAGTTAAACCGGGGATGTAGAGACCACTTAATCGAAAACCAAGTTGCTTTAGAGGGAGAAGAGAAGGATTGTACCAAACGTTAATTCCAATCAGTATTCCCAATCCCCATAAGACGATTAGACCCCCATAAGTTCGATAATTTGCCCTGATTTTTTGTATTTCAGAACCAAGAATATTCATTGATCATCTCCTTCGATAGTTGCCAGAAAGGCTTCTTCCAAACTGAGTTGGTGACGGAATATTTCATAAATTAAAATGTTTCTTTTTGTGAGTTCTTGAATTATTTCAGGTATTTGATTACCTTCAAAATGGACCAGAATATATTTTTCCTGAGTTCGGTAGGGAATATTCTTTTCTTTTAAAAAACTGAGCAAAGCCTCAACCGGAGTTGCTTGAATGCTGAATAAAGAGTCAAATAAAAAGTCTTTTACATCAACGGTTTTTATTATTTTTCCCTTATTAATTATGGAAATACGATTACAAATTTTCTGAACTTCACTGAGGAGATGGGAAGAAAAGAATACGGTGAGTCCATGTTCTTGGTTGAGTTGGAGTATCAAATTTCGAATACTTTTCACACCCTGAGGATCGAGTCCAGAAGTCGGTTCGTCTAAAACGATGATCTTTGGTCGGGGAAGTAATGCTTGAGCAATTGATAATCTTCTCTTCTGCCCATTGGAATAGACTCCTACTGGTTTATTGATAATGGTTTCTATCCCAACCATGGATGAAACCGATTCAATTTCTGAATTGCTTACCCGAAAGTTGGAAAGCGAAGCAAGTAAGTGTAAATTTTCCCTTCCACTTAAATTATCATAAAATGATGGGATATCGATAACCCCACCCATCATTTGTTTAGCCTGATTTAAATGGGCTGGACAGAGATAGTTAAAAACTTGAAAAGTACCCCGAGAAGGGCGTACCAAACCGAATAAAATACGTATAGTGGTGGTTTTCCCAGAGCCGTTATTTCCCAGGAAACCAAAGACATCACCTTGATTGACCTCGAGAATAATATCCTTGAGGACTGTATTTTCACCATAGCTTTTGGTAATATGATTAAACTTAAGAGCTGGATATCCGAATGGAGTTCACTCCTTTCTTATCACAGAGTATTATATTCAAAAAAGGGGTTGAGAAGAAGGGTGTATTTGACGTGGGAGAGATATAAAAATTTTATTGTTGACATGGATGGAGTTATTTATCGGGGGAAATATCCTCTTCCAGGAAGTGATGATTTTTTTCGCTTTCTTCGGGAACGAAAATCAAAAATTGCCTTTTTTTCGAATAACTCCACCATAACCAAAGATCAATATGTCGATAAACTAAAAAAAATGGATATTTATGCAATCAAGGATGAAATTATTAGCTCCAGCTCGATAACTGCCTACTACATTGCAAAAGAAAATCCTCAATCCAAAGTGTTTTGTATTGGAGAGGAAGGAATCCGCGATGAATTAAAGAAAAATGGTATAAAAATTATTGATGATTCCTCCCGTGAGAAGGTTGATCTGGTTATAGTGGGGATGGATCGGCATTTTAATTTTGATAAACTGACCAAAGCGATGAGGCATGTTTTAAATGGTGCTCAGTTATATGGTACCAATCCTGATTTGACCTATCCAATGGAAGATGGATTAATACCTGGTTGCGGAGCAATTTTAGCCAGCATTGAAGCCTGTACAGATACCAAAGCCAAAGTATTTGGAAAACCACGACCAGAATCAATCCAATTTCTGTTGGAAATGACCGGTTTTTCTATTGGAGATACGATTTTAATTGGTGATCGTTTGGATACCGATATCGTTTTAGCTAAGCAACAGAATATTTTTTCAATTTTGGTTTTAACCGGAGTTCACCAGGGAGAAGATGTAAAGAAAACCGGCATCATTCCTGATATGATTGTTGAAAACCTCATTGAGTTAAAAAAGATTATGTTGATGAAAGGAGAAACTTAAGGTGTTGTTTGAAACTGGAATGGGGGTAGGTTGATATGGCCGAGATTAAAATTTACGATACAACCTTGCGAGATGGTTCTCAAATGGAGGGAATCAATTTCTCCGTTCAGGATAAAATCCAAATTGCTTTAAAGCTTGATGAATTAGGTATCCATTATATCGAGGGTGGTTGGCCGGGATCAAATCCTAAAGATATCGCTTTTTTTGAAAAAGCTCAAAAAATTTCTTTCCGCAATGCGAAAATATGTTCTTTTGGAAGCACCAGAAAGGCAGAGACCAAACCAGATCAAGATAAAAACCTTCGGCTTCTCCTTGAAGCCGGTTCGCCGGTTATTACGATATTCGGAAAATCATGGACCCTACACGTAAAGCGAGCTCTACGTACCACATTGGATGAAAATCTAAAGATGATTAATGATTCCATCAACTTCTTAAAGTCAGCAGGAAAAACGGTTTTTTTTGATGCCGAGCATTTTTTTGATGGGTATAAACAGGATCGGGATTACGCATTAAAAACCATAGAAGTCGCCTATAATGCCGGAGCTGATGCAATTATTCTTTGTGATACCAATGGTGGAGCGCTACCCTATGAAATAGAGCCTATTTTTTCACAAGTTATGTCTCAACTCCCGAAATCTTTTGAAATTGGGATGCATGCTCATAACGACGGTGGAGTTGCTGTAGCCAACAGCTTAGTTGCAATAAGCTGTGGAGCAAACCAAATTCAAGGAACTTTTAATGGATATGGAGAACGTTGTGGGAACGCCAATCTTTGCAGCATTATTCCCAATATGGTTTTAAAAATGGGGATTTCTTGTTTATCTGAAGAAAAATTAAAAAATTTGGTAGATGTTTCGCGATTCATTGACGAAACCGCAAATATGCGACCTAACCGTTATCAACCCTTCGTCGGTAAGAGTGCCTTTACTCATAAAGGAGGTATTCATGCCAGTGCAATCATGAGGGATCCGTTAACCTATGAACATATCATTCCAGACCTAGTGGGTAATCAAAGGCGAATTTTAGTTTCAGAGCAAGCTGGCAAGAGTAATATCCTTTATCGAGCTCATCAGGCTGGGGTTGATTTGCAACCCGATGATTCTCGTGTGACTTCCTTAATAGAGAAGATAAAAGAGTCTGAATCTTATGGATATCAGTATGAAGGAGCCGATGCTTCTTTTGAGATGATGCTCCGTGAAGCCTTAGGTGAAACCATGAATTTTTTCACCTTACAAGGATTTCGGGTAATCGTAGAAAAAAGAGGAGACGAAGGAGTGATTACCGAGGCAACCATTAAGCTAAATGTTGAAAACCAAATGGTTCATACTGCTGCAGAAGGCGATGGTCCAGTTCATGCTTTGGATAATGCTCTTCGGAAAGCTCTTGAGAATTTATATCCTCAGTTAAAAAGAATCCGTTTAAGCGATTACAAGGTTCGGGTCTTAAATGAAAAAGACGGAACTGCGGCTAAAATTCGGGTTTTAATACAGACAACCGATGGTAGCCATACTTGGGGAACGGTTGGTGTTTCAACCGACATAATAGAAGCGAGCTGGGAGGCTTTAGAAGATAGTGTAAAATATGGACTATGGCAAAAAACCAGAGAAGAAAAATAAAATCTAAAATAATTTATAAAGGATTTACCAAAATTAATGACGTTCATTTTGATTGGAACGTCAAAACGGATAATTTTTTTAATGGTTTTCCCGTTCCTCCCTTTGTGAGTTGGACAATTAATACCGATCGGATTAGCAGCTTTAATCGCAATATTCTCCAGCCAAACCAACAGATTGTATGGATTGGCAAAGACGATATTATTCAATTTTTAGAATGTTTTTATGCTGAATCTGAGTTGATACAAAACCATCAAAGCTATCATTTTTGTTCGTCATCTCGCCCAGAATATCTTTATAAACTAAGCCATTCTGTCGATCTTTTAAATACAGTATTTGTTGTTTTGGGGCGCACCTTAGACGAACTTGACCTCATTAAATTGGTTATGATGCTAAACGAGGGGAAAAGGGTGTTTATTGGTCCGGAAGTTGGAATGATGTCAGAATTAGCTCGTTTACTTTTTTTTCCTTTTTATCCGGTCGAAACTAAAAATTGTCGTTTTTGGCATCATTCTGAGTTACTGTATTTTCCATTACATTCCATGGGTCTCCCGATCAGAGATATGGTTGAAGGATGCGAAGAAGGCTTTTCATCTTATAGAGATGATGCAATGTTCACAGCTCAAATAGTTTATCAAATTCAATTAAAAGGGATTCAGAGGCTTTATTTTATTGTCAATTCCTATCCGGTTTATTCTCTTTTAAAAGCTCTGGAACCCTTATTAGAAGAAAGTTTGAATGGAGAAAATCAGTGCTTTAAAATTAAAATTATTACTCTTGAATCATTAAAGAGTAGTTATTTGGAACACATTTTATCCTGTGATGATCGAGATGTGTTTTTTGTTCTGAATCAAAGTAAATCAAGTCAGTGCCTTCAAGTCCCTATCAATTTTCCTCAAGAGGTAAAAGAGGATTCTTATTTAGGAAAAGAACTGCAATTTTTAGATAAACAATCCTTTTCCGACTATGATTCGGCAACTATCGAGGCTCTTCAATATCAAATCAAAAAAAATGAGTCATCCTTTATTCATTTACAATATCCTAAAAATGATTTATACACTTTAGGTTTGTTAGTAGCTTATTTCTACTATTTTGCTTGTTATAGTTCTTGGTTAAGAGGTTATGATGTTTTAAACGATCCGCCCTTCGCCGAATTCGATCGGTTGATTTGGAAATTTATAAAAAAAACCTAATGAGTGATCGTAAAAATAAAAAACCAGTTTAATTTCCTTAGGAGAGATCAATTCAATGTACCAAATTATTGGCGATTTACACATTCATTCTATAGTAAGCGGACATGCTTTTAGTACTGTTCGGGAAATAGCCCTGGTAGCACAACAAAAAAACTTACAATTTATTGGTTTAGCTGAACATGGGCCAAGTATGCCCGGTGGTCCTTCCCCAATATATTTCGAAGCTCGAGGTCATTTTCCTAAAAAAATCGATAATATCGAAGTTTTCTTTGGAGCTGAAATTGATATTTTGGATGAAAATTCAACTTTAGATTTAGACAGTCAAAGTTTAAAAAAAATTGATTACGGAATTATATCTTTTCATCCTCAAGTATATCGGGGAGAAATACTTTCTGACTATACATCAATCTTAATTAAAGCTTTGGAAAATCCTTATATCAATATTATCGCTCATCTGGGAAACCCCCGTTATCCAGTGGATTATCCGTTGATAGTGAAGAAGGCGATTGACTATAACAAAGTGATTGAAATTAATAATAGTTCCTTTCACATCAGCCGCAAGGGGAGCTTAGAGAACTGTAAAATGATTGCCCAAGAGATCAAGAAGCAAGGTGGTTATATTATCGTAACCAGCGATGCTCATTATTGTGATGAAGTCGGTGATTATCAGTTGTCCTTAGATTTATTGGAAAGCATCAATTTCCCCAAGGAGTATATTATCAATGCATCTCCAAATATGTTTCAATCTTTTATGAATTCATTTCTTAAGATAAGAGGTAGAGAGCGATGAAAACAACTATAATTGATGGGAAAAAGGTTTCACAAGAAATTCGGGAAGAATTAAAACCACGGATTCAAAGTTTAACACAACAAGGCTTGAAACCGGGTTTGGCGGTTATTTTGGTTGGAGATGACCCCGCCAGCCAAGTATATGTCCGAAACAAAGAAAAAGCCTGTGAAAAACTGGGAATTTATTCCTTGAAACACCAGCTCCCTTCCACGACTGGTCAAACTGAACTCCTTCATCTCATTGATGAATTAAATAGCAATCCAGCCATCCATGGTATCCTCGTCCAATTGCCACTTCCCAAACATCTGGATGAAAAAAGGATTCTTTATCACATTAATCCACTCAAAGATGTTGATGGTTTTCACCCTTATAATTTAGGTCGTCTTATGATTGGTGATCCAATCTTTTTACCCTGTACGCCCTGGGGAGTTCAAGAGTTGTTATCTCGATACCAGATTGATATTTCGAGAAAACATGTAGTAATCGTTGGAAGAAGTAATATTGTTGGGAAACCGTTAGCTATGATGCTGGTTCAAAAAGCCAAGGCAGCCAACGCCACCGTAACCATTTGCCATACTGGAACTGAAAATCTTGCCCAACATACTCGAATGGCTGATATTTTGATTGCGGCTGCCGGTTCCCCTAAAATGATCACGGGAGAATTGATCCGAGAAGGAGCCGTGGTCATTGACGTAGGAATCAATAAAGTGGAATCCCAATTAGTCGGCGATGTTGATTTTGAGAGTGTTACGGATCGAGCTTCTTTTGTTACACCAGTTCCAGGTGGAGTGGGGCCAATGACGATTGCCATGTTGATGGCCAATACGGTTAAATCGGCAGAAAGAACCTTACAAAGATAATTTTATTTTAAAACTTCAATAAGCATTTTAATGATGTTTTTTATAAAGTTAAACTTTGGGTGTTGATGGATTCAAGTTCAACAAAAAAGCTCTTCAATAATATTTTAATGCCTAAAATACTTTATATGGGAGTGAGTCAAAAGAGTGACAAGAATAACCGTCCTTTCTGATACTCATATTCCTCAAAGAGCAAAAGATATTCCTCAAAGATTATGGGAAGAGATAAAACAAGCTGATTTAGTCCTACATGCCGGGGATGTGGTTACGCCCTTGGTTCTTGAAAACATAGCTCAATACACGCCCATTCGGGCAGTACGGGGGAATATGGATTCGGTTGAATTACAAACCGTTTTACCCGATCAGGATTTGGTTGAAATTGAAGGGGTTAAAATTGGGTTAGCTCATGGCCGAGGTGCCCCCAATCAAGTTAAGTTTTATGTTCAGTCACTTTTTGAAGGACAAGACTTACAGGTTTTAGTTTTTGGTCATTCCCATCGACCGGAATTAACCAAGGAGAATGGAGTATGGTATTTGAACCCAGGAAGTCCGACTGATAAAATTTTTACTCCCTATCTTTCCTATGCTCAGATGGAAGTTGATAAAGGATGCATTACTGAAATAAAAATTCTATCATTAACTTGAGGTGAATTAATGGCTGAAAAAATTTATTTAAACATCATCTGGCATATGCATCAACCCTATTACTATGATTCTTGCCAAGATATTTTTACCCTTCCTTGGGTCAGAACACATGCGACCAAAGACTATCTATTTATGGCGAAATTAGCTGATAGGTTTCCGCAAGTACGTATGACTTTTAACTTTACTCCGTCTCTTATAAAACAAATAAATCTCTATTTACAGGGAAAGACTGATTTAGTATGGAACCACTTTAAAAAAGAAGCTAAAAAACTCAGCAAAAAAGAAAAAGACTTCATTTTAGAGAATTTCTTCTTAGCCCCTTCACAAACCCAAACCAGCCATTTCCCTTTCTATGAAACCTTGAAAGAGAAAGCCAAACACAATATTCATAATTTCTCAACCCAGGATTGGCTCGATCTCCAAATTCTCTACCAGCTTCTTTGGTTTGATCCGATAACCATCAAAGATAATCCCGATTTGAGCGAGCTCATAAAACGAGGAAAGGAGTATACTGAAAAGGATAAAGCCATCATTAAACAAGTTACTTCAAAAATTATTGCTGAAATAATACCGATGTATAAAAAGTTACACGATAAAGGACAGATTGAAATTTCAACATCGCCTTTATACCATCCGATTATTCCATTATTGATCGATAATTGGGTTGCTAGTGAATCATCACCCGGAACCCACCTTCCCAGGTATCGTTTTCAATATATAGACGATGCTCAGAAGCAAATTCAAAAAGCCAAAGATGTTGCGGAGAGAATTTGGAAGACCGAAATTCGTGGAATTTGGCCTTCGGAGGGTTCAGTTAGCTCGGCAGCAGTGAGCTGTTTTGCTCAAAATGGTTTTTCCTGGACGGCAACTGGTGAAGAAGTCTTATTTCATACCTTAGGGTTACCCATTGAGAGAGATCAAAATGGTCTTTTAAATCAAGGTGAAAAACTCTATCAACCTTGGTTTTTCTCCAACGATAAAAACAATATAGCTATTTTTTTTCGTGACCGCCATCTTTCCGATTTGATTGGTTTTGCCTATCAACATCTTACTTTTGATGATGCAGTTAAGGATATGATTTCCAATTTAGAAAGAATTATGAACCGACTCCCTAACGGTTATAATCCAGTTTTATCTATAATTCTTGATGGGGAAAATGCCTGGGAGTATTATAATAATAATGGGTTTGATTTTCTCAATAATTTATATGAAGCCTTATCCCAACATTCCAGGATAACCACAACAACTCCCTCGGAATATTTAGCTCATTTTGACCAAAAACCCGCTCTCCATACTTTAGCACCCGGTTCCTGGATTTATGGTTCCTTAAATACCTGGATTGGACATGAAGAAAAGAATTGGGCTTGGGATCAGCTCTTCTTAGTCAGAAGATTATTGGCTGAAAAGGAAAAGGAGTTGGATGGGGAACGAAAGCAAGAAATTTTTAATATTTTGTATCAAGCAGAAGGAAGTGATTGGTTTTGGTGGCTAGGTCCAGACAATCCCTCGGTACAAAAAGAGGATTTTCGAAAGCAATTTTTATCTCTATTGGAAAAAATTTGTGATTTAATTGGCGAGAAATATCCTGGGGAGGGATAGCAGTGTTTAAAAATGAAGTGATAGCGATGATATTAGCTGGTGGAGAGGGGCGTCGGTTAAATATTCTTTCAGCTAAAAGGGCAAAACCAGCTGTTCCTTTTGGAGGGAAATACCGTATCATCGATTTTTGTTTAAGCAATTGTGTCAATTCGAGCATATATTGTGTGGGCGTTTTAACCCAATATAATCCCCGATCACTTCATGAGCATATCCGAATCGGGAAAGACTGGGACCTTGATCGACTCAATGGTGGAGTTTTTTTATTACAACCTTTTATCAGTGATGCTGATACCGATTGGTATCGAGGGACTGCTGATGCGATATATCAAAGTCTTCGTTTTATTCGAAATCGGGCTCCTGAGTTGGTACTCATTCTTTCTGGTGATCATGTTTATACTATGGATTACCGACATATGATTGAATTTCATAAGAAAAAAAAGGCTGATTTGACTTTAGCGGTCATGCAGGTTCCGATTGAGGAAGCTCATCGTTTTGGCATTATTACCATTGGCGCAGAAGGGGAAGTCGTCCGGTTTGATGAAAAACCCGAAGTTCCCAAAAGCAATTTAGTAAATATGGGAATTTATGTTTTTAACCGGAAAGTATTAGAAGAAGAAGTTGAAAAAGAAGCTTTACGTGAAGGGACTTCTTTTGATTTTGGTAGAGATATCATTCCTCGAATGATTCAAGATAAAAGAGTTTTTACCTATCCCTTTTCGGGGTATTGGAAAGATGTTGGCACTATTGATTCTTACTGGGAAGCCAACATGGAGTTATTGGGAGAAGAGAGTCCTTTAAAATTCAAGGAAATAAATTGGCCGGTTTATACTCCGGTTGCTGATCGGCCCCCGGTAAAATTTGGGCGCGATTCTCAGGTTGAAAACTGTATTATTGGGGAAGGAGCAATTATTAATGGAAAAGTAAGTCAATCAGTCATATTTAATGGGGTATATGTGAGCGAAGGAGCGAGGATTGAAGGATCAATTTTAATGAATGATTGTTATATTGGAAAAAATTCTCAAATGGAGAGGGTAATTTTAGACAAAGGAGTTATTATCGGTGAAGGATCTCGGATTGGAGGGGGTCAAGTATTGAATGTGAATAAAAAGTATCCTGAGGTTTTATGGAGCGGAATAACCATTATCGGAAAAAATTCCCGAATTCCATCAGGATGTGAAATAGGGAAAAATTGCATTATTGGTGCAGATTTGGATGAAAATGATTTCCCATCGTTAATAGTTCTTAGTGGTGAGACCATAGAAAAACCATCGATGGAGGTTTAGTTATGAAAAAATTTTCTTTTTTACTGATGGTTTTGTTTTTTTTGGTGGTTGGTATTCAACCGGCTTTGGCTCAGATATATGAATTTCAAGTCAATTTAAACGAACAAACCTATCTTGACTTGTTACCAGTTTCGCCATTTGTAACCGTACTTCCCGATAAAGGTAACTTTGCAACCTACTTTATCGGCGATCCGATTTCCCTAGTTTATGAAGCACTTAAAACCGGTTATGTGAGCATATTGGATTATACCGAAGATGAAAGAGTCCGGATTTTAAAAAATAACGAACCAGTTTCACCGGGTACAAAAAAAAGTATTCAAGGTATTGTTACTGAACCAGAAGGAATGGAAAGATTCCTCATTCTTCTTTCCCCGCGGGTCATACCCGATCGTATCTTGGTTCAAGCCATGAACAATCCATCCCGAATGAAGGAAGTTGTTGGTGAAAATATTTATCTCAACCGGAGTATCATTCAGGTTGTTGAAAAGAGAAAAGAAGAGTCGGTTGTTATTCGCTTTCATTCCGTACCGGAATCAATTTTAAGCGGAAGAAACTTGAGAATTCGAATGGTCATGACAGATAAAAACAATAACCCTCTGGTTAATAGAAGGGTTCAGTGGTATGCCAGCCAGGGGAGCTTGGATTTTTACCAGACCTATACCAATACTGCTGGAGAATCAGAAGTTTGGTTTATGGCTCCATTTGTTTCGGAAGAAACTCAAATCCAAATACAAGCTACTTATGAAGGTGACACTGCCTATAGCCCTATGGACGGGACCGTAACCATCATAGTTCAACCAGAAAAGAAATCGAGTATTTTAGCTCTATCTCCAAAAGATTTTTTAGTTACGAGCGGTGAGAGCATGAGTTTCCAAGCCCGGTTAACCGATAGTGATGGGAATCCTCTTTCCGGACAAGCTTTGATATGGTCTTCCAGTGTTGGTCAATGGGAAAAAAGAATGACGTCAACAGTATTTGATGGAACCTCAGCTAATCTTTGGATAGCGCCTTCTTCAGTGGTAAAAACGCCAGTGGAATTGAAAGTAAACTTTAGAGGAGCAATGTATTATAGTGGATTTGAGGATAACTCAATTGGTTCGGTTGAGGGGGTCGAGATTGTATCCGGACGGGGTACCTATTTTATTGATTTTTCAAGCGGAAAACCCGAAACGAACTTCGAGGAAAGTATTTATCGTGGAGAAAATATCTCGGGATTCACTCAAAACCCTGCCTCGGTCCTTGCCATGAGGTCGGGCGAATATTTGAATGTAAAATTTCAAGCTCCAGAAGGATGGAGTAATGCAGCTTGCTTTATTTGGGGAAAATCGAGTGGAAGTGTGATTATTCATGTTCATCTCAACGATAATAAAGTTTTCACAGGAAACATTATTGGCGGTCAGATTTTCCCTTTTGAATTCCAATCTTTTCAATTAGATCAATTTTTAATTACAGGAGAAAATCAATTGCGAATTGAAGTACAAGCCCCAGATGGAAGTGCCTTCTTTGCCATCCAACGTTTATTACTGGTTTTTTAGAATTTATGAAGTTGGTATTGAATGAGTATCGATAAAATTTCATCTCCAAAAACGTTAATATTATTTTGTAGTTATAGATGAGAGTGAAAACCTGGCAATTGGCATGGTTCTTTATTATTTGGGAGCAATTGCACCCCGACAATTTTTTTACTTTTTGTAGAAGTTTGATTTTCAAAACAGCAAGCGGTTTGTAGAAAAGAATCCCAAGCCACTTGTGTAGTACCAGATGAGGATGAGGGTGAAAGCCCAGAATGAGATTCTGGTTGGTTGCTATAATTGAGTTAACTATAAAAACGTCATGGATTTTTAGAGTGGAATAATTTAAAAGAATATTTTTAATTACACCGAAAAGTAGGGTAGGTGGGTAATATAATGCCATTCAAAGAGAATTGGTGGGAAGAGTTTGATTCGATGCAGAAAGAAATGCAGCGCTTTATGGAGCATGTTTCTGGAAAGAAACCTCATTTCTTAGGACTTTCTGAAAAAGCTTGGGAACCTTTATGTGATGTTTTTGAAACCGATGATAATTTTATTGTTGTGGTAGATCTCGCCGGAGTATTGGTCAATGAAGTCGACTTGACTATTCAATCACGAAAATTAATACTTAAGGGTGTGAGAAAGGAAGTTCCTTCACCCCCCAAAAGGGATTATCATCAAATGGAAATTCCCTTTGGTCCTTTTCAACGAGAAATTGATCTTCCTGAAGAGGTTGATGGAGAGACCATCAATGCCCGATATCGGGAAGGGTTCCTCATAGTTGAGTGCAAAAAGAAAAAAGTTATTACCGAACGGAGGATTCCTCTTGAGTAAGTGGGTGCTCTCAAAAATAAAAAATATCGGTTTAAAAAGAGAATTTTCTCAAAAATATAAAGTTCATTATAAATATTTCAACCCATTTCTTGATAAGAATATTGTTTATTAGGAAAGGATCCGACATGGAAGGATATATTGACAACTGGTTTACACTTTCGGAAGAGCCTCCAGAGATTAAAGCTGACCAAAATGTGATTTCCGAATCCATTGATCAGGAAAAAAAAGGTTTTGATATTCCGGAAAAAATTGCCGTACTTCCTTTAGATGAAAATGTATTATTTCCTGAGCTGGTCATGCCTTGGGTAGTTCATGGAGAAAAGTGGGTTAAATTAGTTAACGATGCGGTTTTAGGAAATAAAATGATTGGAGTTTTAACACTCCGTACCAAAAAAGAAGATGGAGATAACACCGTTTCAGCTCAGGATTTTTATGATATCGGTGTTGTAGGGCGAATATCCCGTTTATTAAAGCTCCCAGAAGATGCTATTCAAATATTGGTGTTTGGTTTAAATAAGTTTCGCGTTGTTGAATGGATTCAATGGGATCCATACCCTATGGCAAAAATTGAAATAATAAAAGAAGAAGAAATTAAAACTGATGAAACTGAAGCTTTAGTCCGCAACATATTAACCCTTTTTCAGAAGGTCGTTGAACTTGCTCCATATCTCCCCAAAGAAATATTTGTTGCTGCGATGAATATTAAACAACCCTCACGACTTGCCCATTTTGTAATTTCGAACCTGAATCTGGATGTAGAAAGCAAGCAAAATATTTTGTCAACCAACGAACTTATTGAGAAATTAAAAAAAGTAAATTATTATTTAACTCGAGAATTGGATATTCTCCAAATTGGCAGCAAGATTCAGACTCAAATTCAATCAGAGATGGCAAAAACTCAACGAGAATATTTCTTAAGAGAGCAGTTGAAAGCAATTCAACGTGAGCTTGGAGAAATGGATGAAAAAACCATTGAATTAAATGAATTGAAAGAAAAAATTGAAAAAGCCAAACTTCCGCCAGAAGTTTTGAAAGAAGCCGAGAAAGAACTGGAACGATTATCGAGAATTCCACCAGTTTCAGCTGAATATCCAGTCATTCGTAACTATCTTGATTGGATAACCGAACTTCCTTGGAACATAAGAACCGAAGACAGTTTAGATCTTAAAAAAGCTGAAAAGGTATTAAATGAAGATCACTATGACTTGGAAAAAGTAAAAGAAAGAATTCTTGAATACTTGGCAGTAGGTCATTTGAAAAAAGATTTAAAAGGACCAATACTTTGTTTTGTTGGTCCCCCAGGAGTTGGAAAAACTTCATTAGGAAAATCGATTGCCCGGGCATTGGGAAGAAAATTCGTACGGATATCCTTAGGTGGAGTACGAGACGAAGCGGAAATAAGAGGCCATCGCCGAACCTACGTTGGAGCACTTCCGGGTCGGATTATTCAGGGAATCCGAAAAGCAGGAAGCAATAACCCGGTATTTATGTTAGACGAGGTTGATAAAATCGGTTTAGATTTTAGGGGAGATCCTTCTGCTGCTCTCCTCGAAGTTTTAGATCCTGAACAAAATTCAACTTTTGTTGATCATTATTTAGCAGTTCCATTTGACCTATCGAAGGTTATTTTTATCGCAACTGCGAATATTCTGGATACCATTCCTCCAGCTTTGTTGGATCGAATGGAACTCATCCGAATCCCTGGTTATACTGATCCGGAAAAAATTGCCATTGCTCGCAAATATTTAATACCCAAGCAGAGCAAAGAAAATGGAATCGAGGATCAAACGGTTACGATAAGTGATGAAATTTTAATTAAAATGATTCGAGAATACACTCGTGAAGCGGGAGTCAGAAATTTAGAAAGAACAATCGCCACGGTTTGCAGGAAAATTGCTAAAGACGTTGCTTCAGGGAAAAAAGGACCATTTGTAGTTGACGAAGAAAATCTTAGAAAATATTTAGGTAAAAGAATTTATTTTGATGAGGTCATGTCGGGAAAGGATCGAGTTGGAGTTGCCACCGGTTTAGCTTGGACTCAAACTGGTGGAGAAATCCTTTTTGTTGAGTCTTCGGTCCTCTCAGGAAAAGGAAACTTGATATTAACCGGTAATATGGGAGATAT
This sequence comes from Atribacter sp., assembly GCF_035418125.1. Lineage (NCBI taxonomy): Bacteria > Pseudomonadati > Atribacterota > Atribacteria > Atribacterales > Atribacteraceae > Atribacter > Atribacter sp. The sequence goes on from NZ_DAOLQM010000005.1 coordinate 23,905, forward strand.
TATGCAAGAATCGGCTCGTATTGCACTATCTTGTGTTCGGGAACGAGCGAAAAAGTGGAAGATTGATGAGAAGTTTTACGAAAAACATGATATTCATGTTCATGTCCCCGCTGGCGCTATACCAAAAGATGGTCCATCAGCAGGAATAACCCTGGTTGTTTCAATGGTTTCTTCTCTTTCGCAAATACCAGTAAAGCATTCCATTGCTATGACTGGTGAAATAACCCTTACCGGAAAAGTGCTTCCTATTGGTGGAATAAAAGAAAAATCTTTAGCAGCCTATCGATCAGGGATTAAAGAAGTTGTTCTACCTCAAGAAAACGAAAATGATTTAGACGATATACCGGCAGATGTGAGAAAAAAAATGAAATATCATTTAGTTAAAACAATTGATGAAGTCCTTAAAATTACCTTAAAAAAATCACCCCGAATGGTTAAAAAGAAAAAAACTTCTTCTCTTCAAGAAAAATAATGGCTGATTGAATCAGCACAAAAACATTTTTTAGTTCTTATTCAATATAAACAGGTTTGAGAAAGAGGGAATATTAAAATGGAGAAATCTCGAGAAGAATTTTTGAAAAAACTCATTGAAACTCCTAGTCCATCGGGGTTCGAAGAACAGATTCAAAAAATATTTGAGGAAAGGGTTCAAGGTAAGGTTGACAAATTTTACAAAGATTACCACGGCAATGCCATTGGTGTTATTTATCCTGATGCTTCGTTTCGAGTTATGTTGGCAGGACATTGTGATGAAGTCGGCTTGATGGTGGAATTTATTAATGATCAGGGGTACATACATTTTTCCACTATTGGAGGAATCGATTCTCATGTTACCCCTGGAAAAAGAGTCATTATTCATAGCTCTCAAGGACCAGTTAAGGGAGTAATCGGAAAAAAGCCCATTCATTTGATGGAAGAAAAAGAACGTCAAAAAGTGATTAAATTTGAAGAGCAATGGATTGACGTGGGCGCAAAAAATAAGGAAGAACTCACCAAAATTGTACAAATTGGCGATCCAATCACCATGGATGTTGGTTTTGACCAATTACTTGGAAGTCGAGTTGTTGGTCGAGGATTCGATGATCGGGTGGGAGCTTTTATTGTTGCCGAGGTTCTTCGAATGGTTCAAAAAGAGAAGTTGCAATGTGGTGTATATGGTGTGAGTACGGTACAAGAAGAACTCGGTCTCAGGGGAGCAAGAACCAGCGCTTTCAGAATCGATCCTCATTTAGGAATCGCAATTGATGTGACCTTTGCTTCTGACTGTCCTGATATAGATAAGAGAAAGGTTGGAGACGTGTCTTTGGGCAAGGGCCCGGTCATTTCACGAGGTCCGAATATTAATCCCCATATTTTTCGAAAATTAGTAGAGGTGGCAACCCAAAAAAACATTCCCTACCAAATACAAGCTGAATCACGTGCTACAGGGACCGACGCCAACAGCATTCAAATCAATCGCCAAGGAGTTGCTACCGGTTTGTTAGGCATTCCCAATCGATATATGCATACTCCTTCTGAGGTGATTGATTGTGATGATTTGGATGCAGCCATTCAATTATTGGCCGGATTCTTAGAAAACATTCATCCCGAGGAAAATTGGATACCTTAAAAATTTTTATATCACCGGATAGTTAATACAGAAAAAAGGATACAGTCGAAAAGATAAAGAGTTTGAAGAAGTTTGGAGGAAAGTCATGTCGGAACTGAGAAAAGATCCTGTTGTTGACCGGTGGGTCATTATTGCCAATGAAAGAAGTTTAAAACCCTATGATTTTGGAGTACATGGAGAAATACGAAAACCTGGTCCTTGTGTTTTTTGTGAAGGGATGGAAATGCACACTCCGAAGGAGGTTTTTTCCGTTCGAGATAAGCATACCGAGATAAATCAACCAGGTTGGAGAGTTCGGGTGGTCCCGAATAAATTTCCCGCTTTGCGGATTGAAGAACCCTTTGCCCATTGTATAGATGGAATTTGTGAATCTCTCAGTGGTTCAGGAGCACATGAAGTTATTATTGAAACTCCCGATCATTACTTAGAGCTTGGTGATCTTTCGGTGAAACATATTGCTGAAGTTATGTATGTTTATCGGGAAAGAATGTGCGATTTGGAAAGAGACCATCGTTTTCGTTATTGCATTATCTTTAAAAATCAAGGAGCTTTAGCGGGGGCTTCGATTCAACATGCTCACTCCCAGCTTATTGCTATTCCAGTGATTCCCAAAAGGGTGAAAGAGGAACTGCTTGGTGCTGATAAATATTATCAAGAAAAAGGTCATTGCATTTTTTGTGATATTGTTCAATACCACCAAAATAATAATCAAAGGATGATTATCGAAAACGAACAGTTTTTAGCGTTTGTTCCCTATGCTCCTCGATTTCCTTATGAAATTTGGATATTACCAAAAAAACACTCATCTCATTTTATGAAAATTGAAGACCAAGAATTAAATTATTTATCAGAAATATTGAAAAAATTACTGGTATCTATGAAAAAATCGCTGAATGATTCTCCCTATAATTTGATTCTTCATGCTGCTCCTTTTGAACGAAAAGAAGAAAAATCATACCAGGATAGCTATCATTGGCATATGGAAATGTTGCCTACTATAACCAAGGTAGCTGGATTTGAATGGGGTACTGGGTTTTATATTAATCCAGTAATTCCCGAAAATGCAGCAGAAATTCTCAGAAAGAATATACCCATTAAGATTTAGTTCTTTTTAATTGAAATTCAGGGTACAGCTGTATAATAATAGGAATTCTCAGCAATTGGTCACAGATTCATAATGGTTTGATGGTGATGCATAGGAGGTGAGCCAGATGTCGATTCGATTTGCGCTCATTTTGGCCGGTGGGAAAGGGAATCACTTGAGTGTTTTATCAATAGAAAGAGCCAAAGCAGCTGTTCCCTTCGGAGGTTTTTATCGATTAATTGATTTTCCCTTAAGTAACTGTATTAATTCAGGTATCTATGACGTTGGTATTTTGACCCAGTACCAACCGCGTTCGTTGATAGAGCACATTGGGGTTGGGCGTCCCTGGGACATGGACCGAAAAAAGGGTGGAATAGAGCTCCTTCAACCTTATTTAGGAAAAACCGTTGGAGGTTGGTATCGTGGAACTGGAGACGCTGTTTATCAGAATTTGAATATTATTAAGAGAAAAAAGTTGGATCATCTTTTAGTGCTTTCCGGTGACCACGCCTATATGATGGATTATAATTCTCTTATGGATTATCACCTGGATAATGATGCCGACGTTACCTTAGTAGTGACCCGGGTGAAAACTGAAGATCGGTCACGGTTTGGAATTTTAGAAATCGACGGTAAGAACCAAGTTATTGGTTTTGAAGAAAAACCATCACAGCCAAAAACCAATATTGCTTTCATGGGAATTTATATTTTTCGTTTAGAATTTTTAAATGAATGTTTACAAAAAAATGCCCAAGAATCGAAATATGATTTAGTCAACAATGTTATTATTGAAAATTTAAATTCTATTAAAATTCAAGCTTTTTTCTTTGATGGTTGTTGGTTTGATACTGGAACCATAAAGGCGTATTGGGAAGCAAATATGCATTTATTAGAGCCTCTTCCCTGTTTTAACTTATATGATCCGAATTGGGTAATTTATACCAATCGATCTCAAAATCCTCCTGCCAAGATTGGAAAGGGGGCTTTGGTCCAATCATCGATAATTGGTGAGGGGACTGTTATCCATGGCGAGGTGATCCATTCAGTTGTTTTTCCTGGAGCAGTAATTGAAAAAAATGTGAAAATTTACGATTCGATAATATTTAATGATTCAATAATTAAAGCTGGTTCAGTGGTGGAGAGAAGTATACTGGATAAAAATGTTATTGTGGGGGAGGATTCGATTATAGGAGCAGGAGATGATTACACTCCCAACCGACTTCGACCGGATATACTGAGTTGGGGTGTTAATTTGGTAGGTAAAAATTCTCAAATTCCTCTTCACTCCATAATTCCCCGAAATTGTTTAATTGGTATTAATGTCCCCACCAGTCGTTTTGGAAAAATTACTGAGCTGAAAAGTGGATCAGTAATTATGGGATAGCGTGAGAAAAGAAATCTTGGAGGGAGGTTAGTTCTTTGATCCTTGGACTCTTGATAATAATTCTCATTTTGTATGGGCTCGTATTATTTTGGGTTTTGAATGAGCGTCTGAAAAGCATTTCATTGATGATACATAAAAATAATGAAAATTTAAAAAAAATGGAAGAAAAATTTTCTTTGTTGTTGAGTTTGACTGAGGAAAGGGGGAGTAAGAAAACATCAGTAGATGTAGAAGATTCTTTTTGTTTTGATGTATTTGAAGATCAAAAGGATGAATCAGATTCGAAAGGAGATATATGATGAAACGAAGATATTCAGTTTTTATAGTAAGTATCATTTTTATGATTGGTATTTTTTTGTTTTCTATCCAAAGCATAGCTCAAGAAAATTCAAGTGCTGAAGGTGCCGTTGAAGAAGCACAGAATATCGAAACACCAGTTACGAACGAACAAGTCGTCATTGCTGAAGTCAATGGAGAACCGGTTTATTTAGCTGAGTTAAAAGAAATTTGGGATACCATGCCAGAAAATTATCGAACCCAGTTTCCTGGTGGATTTAAAGATTTATTAGAACAATGGATACGTCAAGTTCTTTTGGTCCAAGAAGCGAAGAAACTTGGTTTGGCCGATGATCCAGATGTGAAGAAAAAAATTGAAAATGTAACCCAGCAGATCATGATTCAAGAATTTGTGACTCGAGAAATAATTGAAAAGGCTGTGGTTTCTGATGAAGAGATCGAAAAAGAATATTCATCAAATCCGACCCTTTATACCGAAGCAGAACAGGTAAAAGCCAGGCATATCATGGTGAATACGAAAGAAGAAGCCGATGTAGTTCAAAAGGAATTGAAAGAAGGGAAACCTTTTGAGCAAGTAGCCAAAGAGAAATCTCAGTCTCCTGATGCCCAAACTGGCGGAGAGATGGGTATGATACGCAAAGGCGATCTTGAGCCAGAGATGGAAAAGGTTTTATTTGATCTGGCTCCTGGCAATGTGAGCGAATCAATCGAAACCGATTATGGTATTCATGTTTTCTTAGTTGAAGATCATTTGCAGCCTCGGTTGAAAGACCTTGCTGAAGTAAAAGAAGAAATCCGTACCAAGCTGCTTCCCAAAGTTCAGCAAGAGGCATTTGAAAAAATGATCGAAGCTATGAAAAATAAATCAGAAATTGCCATTCTTGAAGAAAACCTTCCTAAAGAGGAAATACCCGAAGCTCCGGCAACTGATACCAACCCAGAAACAGTCACCCCTCCAGCTGAATAATAAGTTAAAGGATGGGATTCCTCCAAAGAAGTGCTTTACAACAGCGAATCCCATCCAGTAAAAAAATAACCATTTTTACAGGCAGCGATAAACCCCTAATAAATTGCAAAAAATCCTGAATTCGGTTATATTGTTTAAGTATTTCTTGGATAGAGATAAAATAAGAAAGGGTATTTTCGAACTATCTTTCCAGCTCATCATTGCAGGCAGGTGACAATATGTTTGAATCATTAGGGAAAGTCTCTGAGTTAGGTTATCGCGAAGAAAAGATACTTGATTTTTGGCGAGAAAAAAAGATATTCCAGAAAAGTTATCAGCAACGAGAAGGAAACCAACGTTTTATTTTCTATGAAGGGCCGCCAACCACCAATGGATATCCTCATGCCGGCCATATTATTGGCAGGAGTATGAAAGATTTGATTCCCCGTTATAAAACCATGTGTGGTTATTATGTACCTCGCAAAGCTGGTTGGGATACCCATGGACTTCCTGTCGAATTAGAAGTAGAAAAAATGCTGGGATTTTCCGGGAAACAAGATATAGAAAATTATGGGATTGATCGTTTTAACCAGAAATGCCGAGAGAGTATCTGGAAATATATAAAAGAATGGGAAAAGATCACCGAACGCATGGGAATTTGGATGGATATGGACCATCCCTATGTAACTTGCGATAATGATTATATTGAAAGTCTTTGGTGGATTCTCAAGCAACTCTTTAATCAAAATCTTCTCTATCAAGGATATAAGGTTTTGCCTTATTGTTCACGATGTGGGACTTCTCTTTCCAGTCATGAAGTAGCCCAGGGTTATCAAGATGTGGTAGATCCGTCAATTTATCTTCTTTTTCAAATCCAGAATCGAGAGAATACCTTTTTCTTAGTTTGGACAACCACCCCCTGGACATTGGTAGCGAATGTTGCATTGGCAGTTGGTCAAGACCTCGATTATGTGGAAATTGAAGAAAAAGAGACTGGCAAACATCTCATCCTCAATCGGGAAAGTTTGCCAGCATTATTTCAACCCGATGCATATACTCTGATTAGAGAAATGAAGGGGAAAGAACTAATTGGCTTGTCCTATAATCCTCTAATGACCTTCTTGGCTGCGCCAAAAGGATATCAAGTTTATCACGGAGACTTTGTTTCAACTGAAGAAGGAACTGGAATTGTTCACATAGCTCCAGCTTTTGGAGAAGACGATATGAGGTTGGCTCAAACCTTTGATCTTCCTGTGCTCCATCCGGTGAAAGCTGATGGAACATATGATGAGAGCGTACCACTCTGGCACGGGCTTTGGGTTAAAGATGCTGATCCTTTGATCATAAAATATCTCCAATCCACCGGTCAGTTATACCGACAAGAAACCCATCGCCATACCTATCCCTTTTGTTGGCGTTGTGATACACCACTTTTGTATTATGCTAAGGGAAGCTGGTTTATTCGTTCTACAGCAGTTAAAGAAACTTTATTAGAAAATAATCTCAAAGTTCACTGGCATCCAGATCACATCCAAAGTGGCAGGTTTGGAAATTTCTTGGAGAACGTGGTTGATTGGGCTTTAAGCCGAGAACGATATTGGGGTACTCCTCTTAATATTTGGAAATGTGAAAGCTGTGGTTATCAAGAAGCTATAGGGTCAAGACAAGAGCTTATTCAGCGTGCCAATCAGCAAATCGATCAAATTGAGCTCCATCGGCCATATGTCGATGCCATAACCTTAACCTGTTCTCAGTGTGGGGGAGAGATGAGAAGAACGCCAGAGGTTCTTGATTGCTGGTTTGACTCGGGAGCGATGTTTGTAGCCCAAAATCACTATCCTTTTGAAAATCAAGAACGTTTTGCCAGCCTTTTTCCAGCTGATTTTATTTGCGAAGCTATCGATCAAACCCGGGGCTGGTTTTATAGCCTTCATGTTTTAGCCAGTATCCTTTTCCAAAGCCCAGCTTTTGAAAATTGTTTAGTAACTGAACTGGGACTGGATGAAAAAGGACAGAAAATGAGTAAGCATATCGGGAATGTGGTTAGTCCTTGGGAGCTGATATCTTCCTATGGTGCTGATGTCCTTCGTTGGTATGTTTTTTCCGTATCTCCACCCTGGGTGCCAAAACGATTTGGCAAGCAAACACTGGGAGAAGTTTATAGTAAGTTTTTTACGACTTTTTGGAATGTTTTTCATTTCTTTGTTCTTTACGCCAATGCTGATGGTTTTGAACCGAAAGTGGAATTCGCTACTGAATTTAAAAACCGCAATGTACTCGACTGCTGGATTATTTCTCGTTTTGAAACCATGATTCAACAAGTTCGGGAATGGTTAGATGATTATGAAGTATCACGAGCTGCCAAAGTAATTGAAAATTTTGTAATAGAAGATTTAAGTAATTGGTACATTCGCCGCTCTCGACGTAGATTCTGGAAATCTGAATGGGATGATGACAAGCGAGCAGCTTATTATACTCTATATGAAATATTGTCTGGATTAGCGAAGGGAGTCGCTCCCTTTATACCTTTCGTTGCGGAAATGGTTTATGATAGCTTAAATAAAAATAATGGTCATCGAAAGGAGAGCGTCCATCTGGAAGATTATCCATCTTCTAATCCCTTACGGGTTGATCCCGATTTACTTCTTTTTATGGAAGTTGCTCGAAAAATTACCATATTAGGACGTTCGGTGCGGAATAAGGTGAATATTAAAATTAGACAGCCATTATCCAAGGCAATTTTAGTGATTCCCAATCAAAATGAACGCGAAGGAACGATGCAATTCGAAGATATCATTCAGGAAGAATTGAATGTTAAAGAAATACAATGGACAGCGAAACTTCCTGAAGGGATTGAACTGGTTTTAAAGCCTCGTTTTTCAGTTTTAGGTCCTAAACATGGTTCTAAGGTGAAGGACGTAGCACGGGCTCTATCGCAGGTTGAACGTCAAACTGCTCTTCAACTTTTAGAAGAAGGACATTTATTTATTTTAGTATCAGGAGAAAAGGTGTTGATTGAACGACAAGAAGTTGATATTCTATTGAAAGCCAGTGGTTCGGTTTCGGTGGAAAGCATGGAGGGATATGCGGTCGTTCTTGATACTCAATTAAATAATATTCTATTGAGAGAGGGATATCTTCGAGATTTAGTTCATCAAATTCAGTTATTAAGAAAAGAAGCTGGGTTTGAAGTCGAGGATCGAATCCGAATTGGTGTAAATGATGGGACGAATCAAATAGCCAGAATTCTCATTCAAGAAAATGAACAATTCATTCAAGATGAAACCTTAGCCTATGAAATTTTATACGGAAATTCGCTCCGAAATGATTTTTCCCGCGAATTTTCATTTGGAGATTATTCTTTTAATCTGACTTTGGAGAGGTGAAAAAATGTGGAATGAGAAATCAGCACCCACTCTGGTGAGATCATTTTTTGGTTTCTTTTTACTTTGTTTGTTTCTTACGGCGATTTCTCCAGATGGTTTAGCATCCACATATCACACTGTTCAAGCTGGCGATAACTTATGGAGTATTTCAAGGTATTATAAAGTCCCATTAGAAAGCTTAATGGCAATGAATGCTTTGAATAAAAATTCAATATTAAAAATAGGACAAAAAATTTTAATTGAAAAAAGTCAAGAAGAAAGCAGCAAAGAAATCATTACTTACACAATATGTGCTGGAGATAATATTTGGTCCATTGCTAAAAAATATGGTGTTCCCCAGGAAAAAATCCTCAAAGACAACAATCTTACTGAATGTTCAATATTAAGAATTGGCCAGAAAATTAAAATCACTGGATCTCAAAACCACCAAGGAACGATGCAAACTGCGAAGAATCAACCAGCGACCACTACTATTCAATCTTATGAAATCCGAAAAGGTGATTCTTTGTGGACCATCTCCAGGGTTTTTGGAGTTAGTATTAAGACCATTATGGCTGAGAATAATCTTTCTGAGAATTCGATTCTCCAAATTGGAATGAAATTGAAAATACCAACCCAACAAAATGAAGCACCTCAGGTTTTGGTCGCTCAAAATGACAAGAAAAACCAAACCACTGGAAAAGAAGGTTTTTATTATACAATCGCTTCGGGTGATACTCTATGGAATATTTCCCGGAAATATGGAGTGAGTGTTAATACTTTATTGAAAGTCAATAATTTGAAAAGTGCAGACCGTTTGCAAATTAATCAAAAAATATGGGTTTCATCCAGTGAAAAAAGGCCTTCACCGGGAGATACTTCTAATCAATACCAGATCTATCAAGTACAATCAGGTGATAGCCTTTGGTCCATAGCCCGACGTTATCGGGTATCGTTAGATCTATTGATGAATGTGAATGGGTTAAACCAGCAAAGCCGCTTAAGAATCGGTCAGCAGATCCGTATTCCGACCTATGTTTCTGATGGTTACGGTGAATCACAAAAAGGGTATATCTGGCCGGTTAGGGGACGAGTGAGTTCACCCTTTGGGATGAGGGGGGGACGAATGCATAAGGGTATTGATATCTGTGCTTCAGCCGGAACGATCATTCGAGCTGCTCAAAGCGGGGTAGTTACTTTTTCCGGTTCAAGTGGAAACTATGGACGAATGGTAATCATTACCCACGCCGATGGGCATCAGACTGTATATGCTCACAACAGTGTCAACTTAGTAACCAGAGGTCAGAGGGTTAATCAGAGCGATCCGATAGCACGAGTGGGTTCAACGGGCAATGCTACTGGTAATCACTGTCACTTTGAGATTCGTCAAAAAGGAACTGCAATTAACCCAATGAGTCAGCTGAGAAAATAATTGATGAATCGAAACCATGCTTTAGCAATGCTTAAAAAATATTTAAACAACCAGAATTTATTAAAACATTGTTTAGCCTGTGAAGCAATTATGAAGGACCTGGCACCTCTTTATAATCAAAACCTTGAAGAGTGGGCTTTGGTTGGACTACTGCACGATATAGATTATGAAATCACTAAAAATTGTCCCGAATCTCATGGTTTAGAAGGGGCTCGGATATTGAGTGAAGTTGGTTATTCCGATAACATTGTTGCTGCGTTACGTTCCCACAATCCTGCAACTGGCCATGTTCCGAATAGTATTTTAGAAAAGGCATTATTCGCGGTAGACCCAGTTAGTGGGTTTATTGTTGCCTGTGCTCTGATACATCCCAATCGTTCGCTCAGCGAATTGGATCTTGATTTTCTTATGAATCGCTTCAAAGAAAAAAGCTTTGCGCGAGGTGCCGACCGTAACCAAATCCAAAGCTGCAACAATCTGCAGTTAAGCTTGAATGAATTTTTATTGATTGCCTTGCAGGCTATGCAAAAAATATCACCTCAATTGGGTTTATAAGCCATATTTTTCCCTCACTTAAAATTTATACCCTCGTACTCTTGACAATCAGTTTATCAAGTTTTATACTTTTAAATGTCAAAGTCAAACAACATCAAAGAAAGGTATGGTGATAATTGTGAACCGTTTTGATCCTTTTCGTGATTTAACTCTTTTACAGGATAGGATAAATCGACTATTTGATGACAGTATGGTTCGACATGAAAGACAACCTTCACCGAATGAAGCTTGGGTTCCAATGGTAGACATAACCGAAGATGAGAATGAAATTGTTCTTTGGGTAGATCTACCAGGAGTAAGTCAAAAAGAGGTTGATATCATAATTAACGGTGATCAACTTACCCTAAAAGGTGAAAAGAAGTTTGACCAAACTAACCAGAGAAAATACTTACGAAGAGAAAGACTGGTGGGTCCTTTTTCAAGAACTTTTCAACTTAATTTACCGGTTGAAACCGAAGAAATATCGGCGGCTTATCGCAATGGGGTCTTAGAAATACATCTTCCCAAGCCGGCGGAATCAAAACCTCGGAAGGTTTCCATCCAGACTGAATAATCCTAATCAATCAGCTGTGAGGAGATTATGAGAGATAAGAAAAGAAGGGATGGTTAAAACCATCCCTTCTTTGTGTTAAGTAGTTTAAAAAAGAGAATTTCCGGTAAAGGGGATGAAATTTCAATGGAATTCAAAGACTACTACCAAATATTAGGTTTAAATAGAAATGCCGATGAGAAAGAAATAAAGAAAACCTATCGTCGATTGGCTCGTAAGTATCATCCCGACCTCAATCCCGGAAACAAAGAA
>NZ_DAOLQM010000006.1:0-34677 GCF_035418125.1 Atribacter sp.
TGGTTTAATCTTGTCACAGGTTCCAATTCACGATAGCAGGATAAACGACCCTGCCCATTGGTAATACAACAATTCCTTCTCTCTTGAAGAGAGAAGATAAGTATGGGGGTAAAAATTGGAATTGATTATGTGTCACACATCACTGCCTTTAGAAATAGAAAGGAGAGAAAATAAAATGAAAGCTGCGCATTTTCTCGGACCAGGTCAAATGGAAGTTCGTGAAGTCCCGAAGCCAGAAATTGGTGACGGTGAAGTGTTGTTAAAGGTAGCTGCCTGTGCTATCTGTGGAACCGATGTCCGTATTTTCCAATTTGGTCACCCAAAAGTGAAGCCGCCTCATATTACTGGTCATGAAATATCGGCTGAAATAGTTGAGGTAGGAAAGGGAGTAGAGGGTTATAAGATTGGAGATAAAGTTTCGGTGATAACAGTTATTTCCTGTGGACGCTGTCATTATTGCCGACGTGGTCTCCAAAATCTATGTCCCGACCAAGAATACATCGGGTACCATTTTCCAGGGGGGTTTGCCGAGTATTTAAAAATACCAAAAGCAGGCGTTGATAAAGGCAATTTACTCGTTTTGCCGCCAGATATGGATTTGCTTGAAGCCAGCTTGGTAGAACCGCTTTCCTGTGCTGTAAATGGACAATCCTATTTAAACATTGGATTTGGAGAAACTGTTTTAGTGATCGGATCGGGTCCTATCGGATGTATGCATGTTGAATTAGCCAAAAACCGAGGAGCCGGTAAGATCATCATTGCTGATATATCCGGGGAACGTTTGAACTTAGCTAAACGAGTACAAGCCGATTACTATATAAACTCAGCCGAAAAGAACCTAAAAGATGAAGTGTTGACTATTACCGATGGTTTGGGAGCGGATGTTATCATCGTAGCAGCATCATCTGGATCGGCTCAAGAACAAGCTTTGGAGATGATTGCTCCTCAAGGGCGCATTAGCCTATTTGGTGGTTTACCCAAGGACAAACCAACCATTCAATTCAACAGTAATACTGTCCATTATAAAGAGATAGGAGTGTTTGGAGTGTTTGCTTCTAATGCTTCTCAGTATGAAGAAGCGGCCAAGCTGATTTATTCCAAGCGGATTAATGCCAAGGGTTTGATTACCCATGTGGTTCCCCTTGAAAAAGTAGTTGAGGGAATCCAGCTGGTCAAAGAAGGAAAAGCCTTGAAAGCAGTTGTGAGTTTTTTATAGAATAGCATTAAATGTTAGATTCATTTTCTTACTTGTTAACTTTTACTATCGGGAAGAAAGAGCTCCTATTATTTTTTTTGATTTATAACTAGAGAAAAAATGATAAAAACAAGTGAGGATGAGAACCGAAAAACAAGATTTTGGGACCGGAACCTATTAAAAAGAAAGGTTTCGAATATTTATAATAACAGGTGGTGAAAATATATATGGAAATCCAACCGTTGAAAGAAAAAATTGCATTTATCACTGGTTCTGCTTCGGGAATAGGACAAGGAATTGCTCTCCGCTTTGCAAAAGAAGGAGCACAAATTGCCTGTTGTGATTTAAATTTAGAAGGTGCAGAGAAAACAGCTCAAGAAGTCAAATCTCTTGGACAACAAGCTTTAGCGATTCAGCTAGATGTTACCAAGAGTAAAGATGTAGAAAATGCAGTTCGACAGGTTCATGACCATTTTGGGAGAATTGATATTTTGGTGAATTCAGCCGGGATAATTAAAGCCAACTTTATAACCGACGTTCCCGAATCAACCTGGGATGCAATTATCGATGTTGACCTTAAGGGAACTTTTCTCTGTATCAAGGAAGTAACTAAATATATGGTTGAACAAAAAGGTGGAAAAATTATCAATATTAGTTCTAAGTCAGGGAAGAAGGGTGGCTTGTGGCTGGCTGCTTATAGTTCAGCAAAATTTGGGGTAATAGGGCTAACTCAAAGTGTTGCTACCGATCTCGCCCCTTTTCATATCAATGTCAATGCCATTTGCCCTGGTAATGTGTTTTCAACCCCAATGTGGGATTTATTGGATAAAGAATATTCAGTAAAATTAGGGGTTCCTCCTGAACAGGTTCGAAAAATTTATGTCGAAAAAGTACCTCTGGGAAGAGGTTGTACTGTTGAAGATATATCAAACCTGGCGGTTTTTCTTGCTTCTTCACAGTCCGACTATATGACCGGTCAAGCAATTAACTTAACCGGTGGGCAGGAGGTCCACTGAGCTGAATACGATAGGCTTAGTTGTTAATCCAGCAGCTGGGAAAGATATACGAAGATTAGTTGCTCATGGATCAGTATTTGGGAATCGAGAAAAGGTCAACTATACTATTCGAATTCTTTTAGGATTTGACCAAATAACGACTGCACCAATAAAATTAATTTATATGCCCGATCCGTATGAGCTGATTGAAACGGTTATTGATGAAGTTGGTAAATCTTTAAAAAACATTGAGTTTGAGAAAGCACCAATAACCGTTTTTGGAGATGAAGCCGATACTACTCATTTTGCTCAATATATTTCCAAAAAACCAAATGTTTCAGCCTTAGTTGTTTTAGGTGGAGATGGAACGAATCGGTTAGTAGCTAAATATAGCCGAAAAATCCCTCTTTTTTCTATATCTGCCGGAACAAATAATGTTTTTGCTGATAACATTGAACCGACAATTTGCGGGATGGCGCTTGGGTATTTTATTAATGGGTGGGTTAAAAAGGACCAGGTGTTAGAAAGGAAAAAAATATTACGAATTTTTCAAGAAAATATTGAAAAAGGCATTGCTTTGGTGGATGTGGTTTTATTAGATAAAAAGGAAATTGGTGCACGTGCAGTATGGGATTCGTCATTGGTGAAATTAGTTGTAGTCACTCAAACCGATTCCATGAAAACTGGCTTAAGCACCATTGTAGATCGGGTAATAAAGATATCATCCCAAGATCCTTATGGAGGCTATGTTTTTCCCAATCGCAGTGGTCGGATGGTTGGAGTGGCCATAGCTCCTGGTTTAGTGCAAAAAATTGGTATTGGTGAGTGGGGTTATCTTCAGGAAAATCAATCAATACCAATTAATCATACTGATGGAATAATTGCTCTCGATGGCGAAAGAGAACTGCCGGTTCGTTCGGGGGAAAAATGGACGGTCCTATTGGATAGAAATGGTCCGGTAAAAGCGAATATCAATCAGATAATGGAGAAGGTGCGATAACTGAGATCATCCTATCATGGTTTACGAAGAAAAACTACTTAGATAAGTTAGAGAAGAAATCACTCTATTTGATAACACCGATTGTCAATAAAAAAATGAATGTAAAGTCAATATCCTTTTTCTGGCAAAGATAGATAGGCTTGGATTTGAGTCTGATAATTAAAAAAGACGAAATAATCAGATTCTCACTGGGAATATCTTTACTCGGGATGATAGTTTTTATAATGATTTCTGATTATAAAGATAAGGTACCTTTATTTTTAAAACGTTAATAGAGTTGTTTTTGTATTCATTTCTTTAAATCCTTAACTTATTTTTTTTATTAAAAAGGAGAGATTGCCAATGGCAGAAAAAATAATTATGCCCAAATTGGGATTAACCATGGAAGAGGGAGTTATTAACAAATGGTTGGTCAAAGAGGGAGATCAGGTCGAGAAGGGCGATGCACTATTTGAAGTCGCAACCGATAAAGTGAATATGGAGGTCGAATCAACAGCTAACGGAGTTGTTTTAAAGATTATGGCTGCCGAAGGGGAAACCATTCCAATTACCCAAACGGTCGCTTATGTTGGGAAACCAGGTGAAGTTATTGAAGAAAAAGAAGAATCTGTTCCAGCTCCTCAGAAAACTGAAGAGAAACCGGTATCAGTCCAAATAGAAGAAAAAAAGGCTACTATAGATTTGGAAACTGCAGGAGAACGAATCAAAGCTTCACCTCTCGCTCGTCGATTAGCCAGTGAATATGGTCTTGACCTATCAAAAATTCAAGGAACCGGACCGGGAGGGAGAATCGTTAAAGAAGATATTGAAAAGGCATATCAACAAAAGGAAATCATTGTACCACAAAAAGAAGAAAAACCAAAAGTAGAGCCAGTAGTTATGGTAAAAGAAACATTGATACCTGGTGAAGGATTACCCAAAGAAGTGATTCCTCTTACCCGCATGAGAAAAATTATTGCAGAAAGAATGCACAGTAGTATGCAAAATAAACCTCATTTTTACTTACAAATGGAGGTTTTAGCTGATGAATTGGTTAAATTAAGAGGAAGGATGTTGCCTCTTATTGAAAAAACCACTGGACTTCGAATTTCCTACAATGATATTTTGATAAAAATTGTTGCCCAGAGTTTAGAGAAATTTCCAACCATCAATGCTTACTTTCTCGATAATGGAATCCAGATGAATCCAGCCGTTAACATTGGAGTAGCTGTTGCCTTGGAAGATGGTTTGATTGTTCCAGTAGTTAAAAATGCCAATCTGAAAGGACTATCACAAATTGTAGTTGAAACCAATGATTTATCAAAAAGAGCTCGTGAATCAAAATTGCTTCCCGAAGAAATAACCGGAGGCACCTTTACTATATCAAATTTAGGCATGTATGGAGTTGACTCTTTTAACGCTATTATTAATGCACCGGAATCGGCCATTTTAGCCTGTGGTGCAATTAAAAAACGTCCCTATTTTGATGGAGAAAATATTGTTGTAGCTTCTTTAATGAACTTAACCTTATCGGGAGATCACCAGATTGTAGATGGGGCAGTTGCAGCCCAATTCATGCAATATTTAAAGAATCTCATTGAAGAGCCTTTGGGATTAATCGTATAAATAAAAAAGGGAGGGTCAATCAGTGAATTATTTTCTAGGAATAGACGTAGGAACTACTGGGTGTAAAGCAATTTTAGTTGACGAAAATGGTGAACTTATTGCGAAGGGTGTAGAAGAATATCCCCTTTATACTCCACGTCCCAACTGGGCGGAACAAGATCCTTCTGATTGGTGGCAGGGAACCCAACAAGCTATCAAAAAAACCCTTGATTCAGTTTCTATTGATCGAAAAGCTATCGTTGGTATTGGTTTGACTGGTCAGATGCATGGGTCGGTTTTTCTCAATAATAAAGGAGAAGTGATTCGTCCGGCTATATTGTGGTGCGATCAAAGAACTGCAAAGGAATGCGAAGAAATCACACAAATCGTTGGTCGAGAAAAAATGATGCGGATCAACGGAAATCCGGTTTTAGCCGGTTTTACAGCACCAAAAATTTATTGGTTGAAAAATAATGAACCAGATCATTATAAACGTATTGATAAAATTTTGCTTCCCAAAGACTATATACGATTTTGCCTGACCGGTGAATTCGCAACCGATGTTTCTGACGCATCAGGTACTTCGTTATTTGATGTACCCCGTCGACAATGGTCAGATGAAATCATTTCTGATCTTAAACTCAATCGAAATTGGTTTCCAGATTGCTTTGAGTCACCGGAGATAACTGGTTATTTAAAAAGAGAAATTGCTCAGTTATTTGGAATGAATGACCAAGTTATTGTTGTTGCCGGGGGAGGGGATAACGCAGCTGGAGCCATAGGAACTGGTATTGTTAAGTCTGGCTTGGTATCAGCGAGTATTGGTACTTCGGGCGTGGTTTTTGCTTTTAGTGATGAAGTTAAAATTGATATGAAAGGCCGTGTTCATACCTTTTGCCATGCGGTTCCGGGTAAGTGGCACGTTATGGGTGTTATGTTGGCAGCTGGTGGATCTTTCCGTTGGCTTCGTGATGTTCTTGGAACGGAGGAAAAAAACCTGGCGGCACTACTTGATAAAGATGCCTATGAGATTTTAACCGAAGAAGCGGCTCAGGTTGAACCGGGTGGTGAAGGTCTGATCTTTTTGCCCTATCTAACCGGCGAAAGGACGCCTCATGCCGATCCCTATGCTCGAGGAGTGTTTTTTGGTTTAACCCTCAAGCATCGGAAGAATGAAATAGTGCGTGCAGTTATGGAAGGAGTTACCTTTGGCATGAGGGATTCCTTTGAGATCATTCGAGAAATGGGAATTCCAATTGGGGAAGTCATGGCCATTGGTGGTGGTGCCAAAAGCCCATTGTGGAGAAAAATTCAAGCCGATATATATCAAGTTCCCTTGTACCAGGTTCGAGTAGATGAAGGGCCGGCATTTGGTGCAGCTTTATTAGCAGCGGTTGGGAAGGGAGTTTTTCCTAATGTGGAGCAAGCCTGTCAAAAGGCGGTGAAAGTGATGGATAAAGTTTATCCCGATTCCCAAAAGGGTATTCGGTATAACGAAATTTATCAAATTTATAAAGACCTGTATCCGGCTTTAAAACCATTTTATAAGAGGATTTCTAATATTTCTTGGTAATCAGGATAAAGAAAATTGAAGGATAGACGTTCATGACTCTAAATAGTATCTTATGACAATGAAAATAATTACCCCCTCACCCCTGACCATCTTTTATGATGGAGCGAGGGGGAAAGTTTTTTAATCATTGAGGAGCTCCTTCTCTCTTTAAAGGAAAGACGAGGGTGAAGGAGAAATATAAAAAACATTATCCACCATTATTCACCAGTCACCGATCATTGTTATTTTAGGAGGTGAGACTATTGGATAAGAAAGCCATATGTTTAGGGGAACTCTTAATTGATTTCGTATCCACTTTAAATGGCGTAACCTTAAGGGATGCTCCAGGCTTTGAAAAAGCACCAGGGGGTGCTCCTGCCAACGTAGCAGTGGGCTTGTCAAAGTTAGGTATTGAAACTTATTTTATTGGAAAAATTGGCAAAGATGCCTTTGGTGATTTTTTAAGAATGACTTTGGACAAGTATGGTGTCAAAACTAATTATTTAACTACAACGACTAAAGCAAAAACTACTTTAGCTTTTGTTTCTTTAACTGAAGAGGGCGAAAGGGATTTTGTTTTTTACCGAGATCCAGGAGCAGACATGCTTTTGGACCAATCGGATATTATAGATTTGATATTTTCTGGAAGCGGTGTTTTTCATTTTGGATCAATTACTATGACTCACGAACCATCCAATAGCGCGACATTTAAGGCAATTCAATTAGCTCGTAAATATGGTTATTTGGTATCTTTTGATCCGAATTTACGGCCAGCCTTATGGAAAACCTTGGATGAAGCACGGGAAAAAATGCGGCTTGGAATGGAACTATCCGATGTTGTAAAATTAAACGAAGAAGAAGCGATGTTTATTGCAGAAACCAATACCGTTGAAGAAGCAATTCGTTACTTACAACGAAGCTACAATCTTGCTTTGGTTATTATAACCTTGGGGAAAGAAGGTTCTATCCTTGTTCACCAAGAAAAATCACTTCGAGTAGAAGGCTTTCCGGTTCATGCTGTTGATACTACTGGAGCTGGAGATGGCTTTGTTGCTGGACTGATCAGTTCACTTTATATGTTTTGGAATGACCTGAGAGAAAGAAAATCCATCCCTGATGACACACTTCGTTATGCAGGTCGTCGTGCCAATGCGGTAGGAGCACTCACAACCTTAAAAAAGGGAGCTATTCCAGCTCTTCCAACTCAAGAAGAGGTTGAAATTTTTATTGAGGAGAACCCCTTGTGATTTTGGTGGTTTGTGCCAATCCGGCTCTTGATCGACTGCTCGTTTTACCCGAACTTGGTTTAGATGGAGTGAATCGAACTTCTCGGGTTGAGGTCACGGTGGCTGGAAAGGGAATAAATGTTGCTCGAGCACTTCAGACAATGGGGCTTGAAAGTCATCTCTTCCTATTTTTAGGAGGCGAAAATGGGAATAAGGTGGCGAGAGGTTTGTCCCAAGAGTGTCTTCCTTTTGATGCTTGGCCAACTCTTGGAGAAACTCGTCTTACCACAATTATTCATGAAGAGAAAATACATCGGCATACGGTAATTAACGAAAGTGGCCCTATTGTTCCTTTTGAATCTTCTTTAGATTTAATCCATAGCATAGAGAAACAACTTAAACCGGATGATTTTCTTATCCTGTCTGGTTCATTACCAAGAGGAGTCAGGAGAGATTTGTATTCAGTTTTAATTCATATTGCGCATCAAAAAAAAGCTTATTCAGTGCTTGATAGCTCTGGTGTACCTTTTTCTTTGGCTCTGAAGTCAATTCCATTTTTAGTTAAACCAAATGTTAAAGAAGCCGAGGAGGCACTGGGATTTGCTATTCTATCATTGGGTGATAAAATAAAAGCGGTAGCTTGTTTTCAAAAGATAAAGATACCCTTAGTTATTCTATCCGATGGTCCAAATGGATTAGTGGTTGGATATCATGATGAAGTTTTTATTGTGAAAGCCGATAATACCTTAAGGGGTGGGGGATATGCAATTGGATCGGGGGATACCTTAGTTGGAGGAGTAGTAGCTCAACTTTCACAACAGGTTGATGTTAAGGATGCTATTATATTTGGAACCGCCTGTGGGCTCGCCAATACCTTTTGTTCAGGAGCGGGGGTGTTTAACCTGGATATGGCACACCAGTTTATGGAGCACATTTTCATTGAAAATTATTACTCATCTAAAAGGAGGTAGCTGCGATGGAAGTGGTGGTTCGAGGAAAAAATATCGATGTCGACGACCTCATGAGAGATTATGTGACCAAAAAGTTGTCAAAACTTGATAAGTTTTTCCATAAGCTTATCGATGCAACTGTTGTTTTCAGTTTGGTTCGAGGACGAATTAAAAGTGAAGTTACCATGACAGCAAGTGGGATTGTTCTTCGAGCTGAAGGAGAAGGACCCGATTGGAGGACATCTTTCGAAACTGTCGATGATAAATTGGAAAGACAGGTTAAACGTTATAAAGAAAAACTGGCTCGCCGAGGTGCTTTGAAATCAGTGGAAGCTCTCTCGGCAATCGAAATCAATGAGATTCTTTCTCAAACCGAGAGCGAAGAAAAAATTCCCGGTAAGTTGGTGCGTACTAAAGAATTTACACTTCGTCCCATGACGGTTGAAGATGCCATTTTACAAATGGAACTTCTCAGCCATTCTTTTTTTGTTTATAAAGATATAGATAAAAATAAAGTTCAAATTCTCTATAAAAGAAACGATGGAAACTACGGCTTAATTGATCCTATATATTAACTTCTCATTGTTAAGATATAAACCAGTTATATTTATCGAACATTGGAAAACATTATTGATAAAGAGTTTTAAAAAAGAATCCTTTAGGTGGGGAAATTATGGACGTACCGATTGATTTTAAAGCTATCGAGGACTCAATAAGTTGTATTGACGGCATTATTAATGTAAAAATTGTCGGAGAAGGTTCAAATATCACTGAGATTCATGTTTTATCCAATCGGAGCAAGGGGCCTAAATTATTAGTTAGGGATATTGAAACTCTTATCAAGGCTCGTTTTGGTGTTGAAATTGATCATAAAAAAATTAGCGTTGTGAGTTTCGACTTGGAAGAACCACCTCACGAAACAACGGTAATCCAGGAACGGCCTATTTTATGGGGAGTTGGATGGAAAAAATCCGGTGATAATTTTCAGGCGGACGTTGAAATCAAACTCGTTGACAAGGTTTATCGTTCTTCTCTTAACAGCAAAGCCTGGGACCAGAGAGAGCGGTGTTCGTTAATTGCCCAAGCAGTTATAGATTGTATGAATCAAATTGTTGCAACTCCATTGTTTTCCTTACGAGGAGTTACCGTTCATAATTATTGTGAATTTGATGTGGCAGTTTGTCTGGTTGATTATCGTAACTTCGGAAAAGCCGAAGGGACTTTGATTGGTACAGCCTTACTTCGAGATGAAATCTATGAAACCGTTGCACGATCAGCATTGGATGCAGTAAATAGGAAAGTGAATTATTATCATTCCTTCCATCGGGAAAATTTAGAAAAAAACTCTTTTGAACATTGAAAAGGAGTGATTTTAAGCCAAAAATAGATTGAAATGCAATCCGAAGAGGAGGAAATACCGAGAAGCCAAGTTTTTACCAGTCCATCTATTATGGATATAGAACTATAAGGAGAAGAAAAGGCGGCCAGGGGTCTATAGAGCGAAGCGGCCTTCCCATCTTTACTTAGCGAAGAAAGGTGGAGAATGATCGCAGGGAGGGCTTTCGAATGAAAAAACTGCTGAGCATTCTTCTTGGTCTTTTGGCCATCGTTTTAGCCAGTGGTGCTGGTTTCCATTGGAGATAAGCTAAAGTTGCAATAGAAGCCTCCCTGGTCGCCTTTTTTAAAATTTTGGATGAAGTCCGATAAAAAGAAGCATCTACTAGATTTTTATATTTATTCAGTTATTATTTTTGGCATTGCTTTATTTTTATATTCGCTTTTAACCATTGATTTAAGTCATTTTCCTCTTGCTCAAATCATCACCTTCCTGGTATTGATAATGGTTACCGAAGCTTTACCAATTCACCTTTCTCCCCATACTTCAATATCCGTTAGTTTTGCTATAATTTATGCTTTTATTTTACTAACCAACCCTTATTTGGTAATGATTGCTACTTTCATTGGAAATGTTTTAATTTATATGAAATCAGGCTGGAAAAAAAGCCTGTTTAATGGTGCTCAATTTGCCATTTCAGCCTTTCTTTCAGGGTATGTTTTTCAACTCCTCGGGGGCTATGCTTACGCTTGGGATCAGTTTGCTTTTTATATAGCCATTGTCATATCCATATTAGTTTTTTTCTTAAGCAATGCTTCCTTGGTTATCATAGTCATTTCTTTAAGCACGGGTATATCAATTCCGGTTTTATGGAAAAAAGATGTCAATGGAATCCTCCTGCAATATTTTGGACTTTTCCCTTATTCACTGTTGCTTTACCTAATATATCTGCGCATTGGTTATGTGGGATTATTTTTATTCTTTTTTCCTCTGATGATAGCAAGGTATTCATTTAAGCTTTATGTTGAAACGAAAAAAGTCCATCTTGAATTATTACGAGCTCTCACTGCTGCGTTGGATGCTAAAGACCCATATACTCAAGGCCATTCGGCTCGGGTAGCAAAAATTTCTTTGGCAATTGCAGAAAAGCTCAACCTTTCCGATAAAAAGCAAGAAATGATTGAATATGCAGCCTTGCTTCATGATGTTGGAAAAATTGGGATTGAAGACGCGATTTTAAGAAAACCAGGTCCTCTTACTGAAGGAGAGTATATCATTGTTAAACAGCATCCAGTTATAGGTTTTGATATAGTTTCCAAAGTCGACTTTTTAAAGGAAATCGCCGGTTTAATTCGATCTCACCATGAGAGATGTAATGGAAGTGGCTATCCGGATGGAAAGAAGCAGACCGACCTTCCTGTTGAATCCCTTATATTAGCAGTGGCTGATGTTTTTGAAGCTTTAACTTCCGACCGGCCTTATCGTAAAGCGTATTCAGTAGAAGAAGCTTTAATTATAATGGAAAATGAAGGAAACGAATATTATGATTTTAAGGTCATAAAAGCACTTAAAGAGATTTTGCAGGAGGGCTTTGAGGTTGCTGGCTGATTTTGTTTTAATTGGTATTGTTATAGGTTATATCAGTCGCGGAAACTTCCAAAATCTAAAACAAGCGAACATTCCTTATTTATGGCTCATCGTTTTGGGTTTTTTGGTGAAATTTATTGGCCCGTATTTCTCCGAATGGTCTTTTCAATGGTTCAATATTATTGGTATGATTATTGTTTTTATTGGGACCCTTTTTAGTTATAAGTCCTATGGAATGAAAATTGTCTCGGTCGGGGCATTTCTCAATATCCTAGTTATTCTTTTTAACCGAGGGATGATGCCGGTTTGGCTACCAATGGTTCAGCGGCTTCAACTTCATGATTTAGCGAATCATTTGGAAAATGGACTTTATCTTGATTATACCCTCCTCAATACTTCTACTCGACTTCCTTTTTTGGGTGATACTCTTCCTTATTACTCGCTTATTATGCGTCGCCCCTTTGTAATCAGTATCGGTGATTATTTATTAGGTATCGGTTTAATGGCTTTCATCATATTTTATATGAGAAAGAAATATTCAAATTAACGCTCCAATCCTGAAAACCCATCTATGAGCTTGATAAATCAAATCCTTAAAAAAGTTTTTAAAGATGGCATTGCTACGATACCTAACTCCTTTCAATAATGGCTTTTGTAAAAAGCTTTTACCATCATCTGATACCAAAAAGTCACAGGGCAAACTATCCTTAAAGAATGAACTCCAGAAGGTCTAAAGGGGTATGATATAATGATTTCGCCTTTGTATGATTATCATAGGATCTGAAAGAGGGTTTTAGTCTTGGCCAATTTACGACCTTTATAAAATTGGCGGGGAGGCATTCAATGTTCGGATTAATCAAAGAATATTTTGGAAAAATTTCTCAAGATCGATTCCTGAAAGATGTTACAGAACGTTTTGTTGATCCAGTTAATTCTTATGAAAAGGAAATATCGCTTCTCAACGATAAAGAGCTCGCCGACAAAACCCTTTATTTTAAAAATCGTTTAGAAAACGGAGAAAGTTTAGATGATATCTTGGTTGAAGCTTTTGCGGTGGTGAGAGAAGCAGCCCGTCGAGTAACCGGCATGAGGCCATTTGATGTTCAAATTATCGGGGGAGTTGTATTGCACGAAGGAAGAATCGCTGAGATGCAAACTGGTGAGGGCAAGACATTAGTTGCAACTATGCCAGCCTATTTGAATGCCCTAACTGGTAAGGGAGTTCATATCGTAACGGTAAATGATTATTTAGCTCGTCGCGATCGATACTGGATGGGGCCAATTTTCGAATTTCTTGGTTTGACGGTTGGCTTGATTCAACATGCTTCAACTTTTGAGGAGAGAAAAATAGCTTATCGAAGTGACATTACCTATGGAACCAATACTGAATATGGATTCGATTATCTCCGGGATAACATGGCACATCGCCGGGAAGATATAGTGCAAGGGGAACTCAATTATGCAATCATCGATGAAGTAGATAGCATTTTAATTGATGAAGCCCGAACGCCTCTCATCATTTCAGGGCCAGCAGAAGATTCGACTGAAATATATTATAAAATTGATCGGGTGGCGCGCAAGCTCTCTCATTCGGTTGACTTTGACTTTGAAGAAAAAACTCGATCCATTTGGCTGACCGAAGAAGGAATTAGCAAAGTAGAAAAACTCCTTCATGTTGACAACCTCTATGATACTGCGGGTAAAGATTCAATTGATCAGCGAGTTCGCCAGTCTTTAAGGGCTCATCATCTATATAAAAAAGATGTAGATTATGTTGTGAGAAACGGTGAAGTGATTATCGTTGATGAATTTACCGGACGGCTTATGGAAGGTCGACGTTATAGCGATGGCCTCCATCAGGCCATAGAAGCAAAAGAAAATGTTCAAGTGGCAAATGAAAACCAAACTCTCGCCTCGGTGACCTACCAAAATTATTTTCGTATGTATAACAAAATCTGTGGGATGACTGGAACGGCAAAAACCGAGGAAGATGAGTTTATCTATACTTACGGTATGTCAGTTGTTGTTATACCTACCAATAAGCCCCTTAAACGGACCAATTACCCTGATGTAATATATCGTACTGAAAAAGAAAAGTTTGAAGCAGTGGTTGAAGAGATAGAAAAGTGGCATCAAGAAGGGCGTCCGATATTGGTCGGAACCGTATCAATAGAAAAATCTGAAAAATTAAGTCGAATGTTGGAAAAAAAGAAAATTCCTCATCAGGTATTAAATGCGAAAAATCATGAAAGAGAAGCAGCTATTATTGCTCAAGCTGGAAGAAAAGGAGCAGTAACCATTTCAACCAACATGGCAGGAAGAGGAACTGATATTATTTTAGGTGGTAATCCTGAATACCTTGCTCGAGAAGAGTTAACAAACCAGGGACATAATCTGGAATTTGACCTCAATCCTGACCAACAGAATCATTTACAACAACTTGTTCAAAAATCCCAGAAAATTGCCGAGGAAGAACATGCTTTAGTGGTTGAAAAAGGAGGGTTACATGTTGTTGGAACCGAACGTCATGAGAGTCGGCGGATTGACAATCAATTACGAGGACGAGCAGGTCGTCAAGGAGACCCAGGTTCGTCACGTTTTTTTCTTTCCATGGAAGACGATCTGTTGAGACTTTTTGGTTCAGAAAGAATATCCGGAATTATGGATAAATTTGGTGTTGAAGAAGGAGTTCCCATTGAACATGCTTTAGTCACTCGGGCGATTGAGGGGGCTCAAAAGAAAGTTGAGGGGTATCATTTTAATATTCGAAAAACTCTTCTTCAATATGATGATGTCATGAATAAACAAAGAGAGGTCATCTATAATCAAAGGCGAACTCTTTTGGCTGAAAACAATTTACGTCCATTAATTTTTGGTATGTTGAATGATGTGGTTCATGAATGTGTGAGTGCCTATGCTGCTGAAAAAACCTATCCCGAGGAATGGGATTGGGATGGTTTTGATCGCCGACTATTTGACCTTTTTGGTTTTGGTCATGGAGTTCCTATGAAACAACGACCCCAAGCTAAACCAGAAGATTTAGAAAGATTGATAATTACTCGCTATAAAGAAATTTATGAGCAAAAAGTAAGCGAGGTAAACGATCAAGTATTTCGTGAAGTGGAAAGATTTGTTGGTTTACGGGTAGTTGATGGATACTGGAAAGAACAATTACATAATATGGACCATCTTCGAGAGGGTATTGGGCTTCGGGCGGTTGGTCAAAAAGACCCATTTGTTGAATATCAGATCGAAGCTTTTGATATGTTTCATGAAATGATTGCACAAATCCGTGAGGATATCGTTAGATATCTTTTACGGATTCGGCTCGTCCCCGAGGGGAGTAAACCACCGGCACCTTCCCGCCGTCCAGTTCAGTCTTCACCGGTTCGAACCGATCAAGTTCAACCGTTGGAAAACCAAAAACCAGACGTTGCAAAAAAAGGAAAAATTGGTCGTAATGATCCCTGTCCGTGTGGGAGTGGGAAAAAGTATAAGTATTGTTGTGGAAAATAAACTTGGTTTTTTAAAATAATTTTGATACAATTCTTGCTTATTCTGTTTAATAAATAGAATGATGGGTGAATAGCGAACAGGAATCAGAAGACCACAGTCTTATTAGGTATATATTTAATTAATGGGAATTAATGAATGAATCTCATTATATCTCAAAAAGAAAATTAGGATTCGATAGTTTTTAGGAGGTTATAAGTAATGGCGATTGATATTTCTCTTGAATTCAGTACCATTCGACACAAGCTTAGTGAAATAGGAGAATATCTTTGAAGAAGAACAAATACAATTAAAAGTTCAACAAATTGAGAAAAAAATGAATTCCCCCGATTTTTGGAACAACACCCAAAATGAGAGGGAATTGCAGGATTATAAAAAATATAAAAGTTTAATTGAAGAATACGAAGAACTGAAAAAGGAATATCAACTGATAGTTGAGCTCCAAGAAATAATTACTCCTGACGATGATGAGTATTCTGATCTTGAAAAAGATATCCATAACCTTTCGGGGAAAGTTGAAGACCTGGATATCCGTTTGTTATTCCGTAACCAGGAAGACCAAAGCAATGCAATCATAACTATTCATTCGGGAGCCGGTGGAACCGAGTCTCAAGATTGGGTCCAAATGCTTTTTCGAATGTATAGCCGATTCTGTGAAAGAAAAAAATTTGATGTTAAAGTAACCGATGTTTTAGAGGGAGAAGAAGCCGGCTTAAAACACATTACCTTTTTAGTCCAAGGTCAATATGCTTATGGTTACCTTAAATCAGAAAGCGGAGTTCATCGACTGGTGAGAATTTCTCCCTTTGATGCCAATCGAAGGCGTCATACGACTTTTGCCTTGGTGGATGTTATTCCCGAGGTGAGTGAAGAAATCAACATTGACATTAATCCACAAGATTTACGAATTGAAACTTTCCGAGCTGGTGGTCGTGGCGGGCAGCATGTGAATACAACCGATTCGGCCGTGAGGATAGTCCATCTTTCCAGCGGTTTGATTGTGCAATGTCAAAATGAACGTTCACAGCATCAGAACAAAGCAGTTGCCATGAGAATATTAAGAGCCAGGCTTTATGAACTAATGAAAAAAGAGCAAGAAGAAAAAATCTTAGAGATTAAAGGCGAGCAAAAGGAAATTGCCTGGGGGAATCAAATCCGGAGTTATGTCTTTCAACCCTATAGTATGATTAAAGACCATCGGACTGACTACGAAGTTGGCAGTGTACAAAGAGTTATGGATGGAGAAATTGATGATTTTATCGATGCTTATCTTCGAATGGATTGGCAAGGACAGGTTTAGGTATAAATATCATGAAAGTTTACGCTTTGGTAGGTCCAACCGGAACAGGCAAAAGTTATCGAGCTCCTCATATAGCTCAGAGATATGGGATTGACTGCATTATTGACGATGGACTATTAATTTCCCAGGGGAGCATTATCGCCGGAAAATCTTCTAAAGCAGAAGTAAGCAAAATTAAAGCAGCAAAAATCGCGGTTTTTTATTTTACTGATCATCGTCAACAAATTATTGAAGCATTAAAAAAAATTCAACCCCCTAAAATAATGATTTTAGGTATTTCTCTAGCAATGGTTGAAAAAATATGTGAGCGTTTGCAGCTTCCTTATCCATCTGAAATTGTGATGATCGAAGACATTGCTAGTCCAGAAGAAATTGAAAATGCTCTTCAAGCTCGGATTGGAGAAGGGAAACATACTATTCCAGTTCCTTTGGTTGAACTAAAAAGAAATTTATGGGGAAATATTGTTGATACTATTCCAGTGAAAGTTTGGGGTTGGTTTTATTCTTCCAGAGAAAAGACTGTGGTACGGCCACCTTTCAGTTATTTAGGCAAGTTGGTTGTTTCAGAAAGCGCTTTACGATCTATCATTTTAGTTCTTTTAACCAACCTTCCTTGGATTAAAAAAATCAATGATATTTTTTTACATAAAGTTGAGTCTCATGTTAATGTTCGAGTAGGTTGTGTTTTTAAAAATTATTATCAATTAGTCCAAATCTGTGCTTTTATTCAGAAGTATTTAAAAGAAAAAGTAGAACACCTCAGCGGAGTTGAGCTGATCGAAGTCAATATCGACATTGATCAAATCGCCATAATTAAAAATGGAGAAATTGTTGAGAAACGGACAACTAAGGTTAAAAAATCATCACGATCCGAGAGGACAAGAATTTCTTCTTCTCGAAAATGAAACCGATTCATTTTAAAAAATAATGATAAATTTTCATGCCACTTTGATAGCACCAAATGAGGATGAAAAATACCTACCTAAAACGTCTTTACGAGGAGTCCAAACGTTCTTTGGTTGGCCAACGTGGCAATCTCATCAGCCCACTCCGTCATTCTGAGGAGCGTATTTTGCGACGTGAGAATCTCATCCTTAAGAATATTTTAATATAAAAAGAAATAAAAAATGAGATCCTCACGGCTTCTAAAAGCGAAGCCTCAGGACGATGTATCAAAATAGTTCCTTCTCCCTTGAAGGGAGAAGGACAGGATGAGGGTGAAGCCCAAGATTCAAGTCTAGGTTTGGTGTTTTAAAATTAAACTTGAGGGAAAAATTCAAACATCCCCCTCACCTTAATCCTCTCCCACCAGGAGAGAGGAAAAAAGAAAAATGAAAGAAGGTGAGGATGAGAGTTAAGATAGAATTGGTTTTAACTTTAATGGATTAAATAAAAAACTGGTAGGGTTAAATTTATGTCCAGAAAAAAAATGGAAGAGCTCATTAACTCTTTAGTAAATAAAAAAGAAAAGATTCTTTTGGGTGGAGGAGTGGCTGCAATTGATAAACAGCACCAAAGTGGAAAACTAACTGCCCGAGAAAGAATTTTTCTCTTGCTTGACGAAAATAGCTTTGAAGAAACCGATCTTTTTATTGAGCATCGCTCAACCCGTTTTGGAATGGATGAAAAAAAACCACCGGCTGATGGAGTCGTCACTGGTTATGGAACTATCGATGGAAGGCCGGTATTTGTATACTCCCAAGATTTTACCGTTATGGGTGGGTCTTTAGGGGAAATGCATGCACAAAAAATATGTAAAATTATGGACATGGCATTAAAAGTAGGTGCCCCCATTATAGCTATTAATGATTCAGGTGGTGCTCGAATTCAAGAGGGCATAGATTCCCTATCTGGTTATGGTCAAATATTCTATAGAAATACTTTAAATTCAGGTATCGTTCCCCAGATAGCAATAATAGCTGGTCCTTGTGCCGGAGGAGCAGTATATTCTCCAGCTCTTATGGATTATATTTTTATGATTCAAGGCACAAGTAAGATGTTTGTAACTGGCCCTCAAGTTGTGAAAGCAGCGACCGGCGAAGAAGTCACTGCCGAAGAATTGGGTGGTGCCCATACTCACGCTACCAAAAGTGGAGTTGCCAGTTTTGTATCCAGAAGTGAAGAAGAGTGTTTCTTTGAAGTAAAAAGGCTTCTTTCATACCTACCTTCTAATAATGCCGAAGAACCTCCAGTAGGAGAATGCCATGACCCAGTTGATCGAAAAAATACCTCTTTTTTGGATATTGTATCTACCAATCCCAATCGACCTTATAATGTTAAAAAAATCATTGAAGATTTGGTTGATCAAGGTTCTTTTTTTGAAGTTCAAAAAGATTTTGCGAAAAATTTAATCATTGGATTTGCTCGAATGAATGGTCATACTGTGGGTATAGTGGCAAACCAACCCTATCATCTGGCTGGATGTTTAGATATCGATTCTGGTGACAAGGCGTCTCGGTTTATAAGGTTTTGCGACGCTTTCAACATTCCTCTGGTTACGCTTGTTGATGTTCCAGGGTTTTTACCAGGAAGTAATCAAGAATTTGGAGGAATCATTCGACATGGAGCAAAGATTCTCTATGCTTACTCAGAAGCCACCGTTCCCAAGATTACGGTAATAATGCGAAAAGCATATGGTGGTGCTTATTTAGCTATGTGTTGTCGTGATCTCGGAGCTGATTTGGTATTAGCTTGGCCGACTGCTGAAATTGCCGTAATGGGTGCCGAAGGGGCGGTCAATATCATTTTTCGCAAAGAGATAGAAACAGCTTTAGATACTCAGGTTGAAAGAGAGAGATTGCTTGAGGAATACCGTCAAGAATTCTATAATCCTTATGAAGCCGCCAAAAGAGGGTATGTCGATCAAGTTATCGATCCTCAAGAAACTCGGCTAAAGGTTGTTCGAGCTCTTGAAATTTTTTGGTCAAAAAGAGTTACGGGAAAGGGAAAAAAGCATGGGAATATCCCAGTATAAAGTTGAAGCCAAGGTTAACCCTCAAATAATAGCTGCAGTGATAGCTGCGGTCCTTCAATATGAGCATGATGAACAACCCGGGGAAATAATTATAGAAAAACAATATATCCAACAAAAAAATAAAGGGTGGAAGAATTTGTGCTTGCAAGAAAATTGTTGGGGTTTATCGCGTTTTAGGTATTAATTTCCATCAGCAATTAAAGTAAAAACTCAAAAATCAGAAAGAATGATTCCGTTATTCCTTAGCGCTAAATAAAGATGAAAACCCAAGATTCGACATGTCATGGCATGTCGCAACAATAAAGAAACACCGGGCGCAATAAAGACCGAGGGGGGCGAATATTTGATTCCTTCTCCCTTGATGGGAGAAGGTGAGGATGAGGGTGAAGATCCAGAATGAGATTATGATTGGTTGCTATAAATACGTTAATTGTAAAAATCGTTCCGGTATTATCAGGATAGACCCTCATGCCATTTTTGTGGTACCAGATGAGGATGAAAATTGCTTATTCAGAAATCAATCCCCCCTTTAGAAAAGGGGGTTAGGGGGATTTGATTTTTTTTCCCGCTCCGTCATTGAGAGGAGCGCAGCGGACGTGGCAATCTCATCTTTAAAATATTTTAAAAAAAAGGAAAAAATAAAAAGATGAGATCCTCACGCCCTCGAAAAGCGAGGGCTCAGGATGACGCGTGTAGCGTAAGATGAGATCCTCACGGCTTCTGAATACGAAGCCTCAGGATGACACATGTGATGTCAGATGAGATCCTCACGCCCTCAAAAAACGATGGCTCAGGATGAAGCCTTTATTAATCGTTCATGTCTTTTCAGGATAGCAGGTATTATTAATGGGGAGGAGTTTCAGTATGCGTAAATTCAAAGTCCGGGTCAATGGTGAAGAATTTGAGGTTGAAGTATCTGAAGTAAATGAATCCCGGGAAGACGGGAAGATTCGAGTCGAGAAGATAAAAAGAATTCCTCATGAAATTACAGCAACAAGCAATCCTATGCAAGTAACAACGGTTCTTAGGGCTCCCATGCCGGGAAGAGTCTTGTCGGTGCAAGTAAAAAAGGGTGAACGAGTTTCAGGG
Organism: Atribacter sp.; assembly: GCF_035418125.1. NCBI lineage: Bacteria > Pseudomonadati > Atribacterota > Atribacteria > Atribacterales > Atribacteraceae > Atribacter > Atribacter sp. The sequence continues at coordinate 20,302 of NZ_DAOLQM010000006.1, forward strand.
GGGCAAGTTGGTATAATTTTAGAAGCAATGAAAATGGAAAATGAAATTCAAATTGAAAATGAAGGAATTGTGACCCAAATCTTTGTTGAGGAGAACGATACTGTTGACACCGGCGATCCGCTATTAGAATGCGAAGAAAATCCGAGGGATATCTCATGAAATATTCTAAGCTATTTCTCCTCATAGCAATTATATCTGCTCTGCTTGGCGCAATAATGGTGTTACCCACAAGATTAAGAAACGAATCAGCTATGAAAGAAATTGAAGTTGTTTGCGACTGGCAGGATATTGAAGTCATATCACTCCGTTTGGGAATATCGGTTGAGGAAACCTTGGACGAATTGAAACAAGCAGGTGTGAGTGTTATTGGCGTCAGTGATTATGATTTAAAAAATCTTCAGCAATTGGGGAAGGTGTTACCAGTTGTCGTTGATCATGATTATCCATCCATTCTTCGTTATTTTTATGTCTCTAATAGTACTTTAAAAGAAACTATTATCCACCACTTAAACATTTTAGGTCGGGTTCCAGTAGAAGTTTCCCCAAATATTATTGGCTTAAATATTTCCTATGAAGAAGAGGATAAGATAGGTTTGGGTTGGGATTATAACCTTGTGCAGCTTTTAAAAGATAAGGGATTTCGGATTGTACTTCGTCCAAGAAACTGGCAAGGTATTTCTCCAGAAATCTTAAAAGCTGTCCTTTCCGATCCGATTTTTGATCAAGCGGATGGTTTAATTTTCTTTGGTGACCAAGTGCTGGGAAATGGAAATGAAGAATCTTTGAAGGAAATGGCTAACTTTCTTGATGAGAAAAAGCTATTTTGGGGATACACCGAATTCGTTGGACAAAAAGGAGAAACTATCCTTGCTCGTCAAGTTCCTGGTCAAACCATCCGAGTTCATAGTATCCCACCGGATGAAATTAAGAACTATACTCCTCTCGAGGCCCGAGAAAGGTTTCTCCGAGCGGTGAAAGAACGATCAGTTCGTCTTCTTTACGTTCGTTTTTTTACTGAACCGACTATAAACCTTTGGGAAAAAAATTATTCCTATCTTACTGCGCTATTTTCTGACATTGAGTCCAGTGGATTTACCCGTGGAACTATTCACCCCCTAATCCCCTTTGCACCTCCCTTGATTGCCTCAGTTCTATTTTCAGTTTCGGTGGCAATTGCTATTGCGCTGCTTTATAGTTACTTTTTACCCGGAAAATGGATAATTCTCATTTTAAGCTTATTTGTATTATTAGGAGCCCTTTTTCAGGATCAAATGTTGAGCCTGAGGATTATTGGTGTACTTGCTGGTATTGCTTATCCAAGTTTGGCCGTTTTTTCCCTGATTGATGGGCTTCGGTCAAAAAAGAATCCGTTGGTTTCCATACTGGTAGCTTTTTGTATGGTATTTGCCGGTGGACTGGTGGTTTCCTGTGGTCTTTATCATTGGCTTTATGTTCTTCGGATTGAGCAATATTCAGGGGTGAAAACCTCGTTGGTCATTCCAATTCTTTTAGTTGTTCTTTATCTTTTTAGGTCGGGATATCTGAATCGTAGTATTCGTTCAGTGGTTTTAGGGACTTTAAAGCGTTATGAATTTGTTATATTAATGATTCTCGCTGGAGGATTTGTGGTTTATTTGACCCGTTCAGGTAACTTTCCATTACTCCCAGCCGGAATGTTAGAAAGCAAAATGAGGCTTTGGTTGGAAAGATTGCTCTTTATGAGGCCACGAACCAAGGAATTTATGATTGGTTACCCGGCTTTATGGCTTCTTATTTCTCTCCGCCGTTTTAATTATCAACCTCTTTTTAAGGTTGTGCTTTGGCTTGGAGTAACAATTGGTTTTATCACCTTCTTCAATTCTTTTTGTCATATCCATACCCCATTTCTTTTCATCCTTCTCCGATTCTTTAACGCCTTTATACTAAGTTTAGTGATATTCATTTTTTATTATCTAATTGTTCGAATCGCCTATTGGATATGGAAATGGTTGGGTCAATTTGGAGAAAATGATGCTCATAAAAAAAGTACAAATATATAAACCGCTTTAACATGAAAGATACTCAAAAAAAAATATTTTTACTCGGTTATTATGGTTTTGGTAATTGGGGAGACGAACTTTCTCTTCAATCAATAATCAATGATTTGGAAATTATCTCTAAAGATACTCCCTATTCTTTTCTTTATTCGGTTTTAAATCAAGATAATAGATTTTTCCCTCGATCCTTCTCTAATCTATCAGTAATTATTCGAAAAAAAATAATTACAGTTTTAAAAGAAATTACCAAAAGCGATTATGTTGTCGTAGGAGGAGGGAGTCTTTTACAAGATTCAACGAGTTTTCGATCTTTAATTTACTATTCTTTTTTACTTTGGTGGGCACAGATTTTTCATCGCCCACTTATTTTTTATCGTTGTGGATTAGGTCCGTTCCATAAAGTCTTAAGCCAGAAGCTGGTAGCTTTTATTCTTAAAAGAGTGAAATTATTTATTGCCCGTGATCATGAAAGTGCTGAGTTGGCAAAAAGATTAGGTGGTTATAGCAACAGGATAAAAATTGGAATCGATCCAGTAGTTACGAATTATAAGAATATTTTAACTATTACTCAGGCCAAACCAACGGTTAGTTTTTTTGTCCGAAATTGCAGCCGCCCTTACGAGGAAAAATTAATTGATTCATTAAAATATCTTCAAGCCAGAATCCAGGAAAGGATTGAAATCGTTGCTTTTCACTATAATTATGATTATAAAATTGCTTCACGTATTGCCAATCAGATTGGTTGTCAATGGAAGTACTTCCAATCTATTGAAGAAATACCACTTTATTTCCATCAACTCGCTGCTGTTTTCACTATGAGACTTCATCCGGCTATTTTGTCAGCCATGATGGATGTTCCTTGGTTTGCTTTGAATATTGATCCGAAGATTGAGTCCTTTGCCAATTGGTGGGAAAAGAAAAATTTGGTAGCTTGGCAAGATCTCTCGCAAGAAACATTTTTTAGGCTGTTTGAACAACGCGATAATATTTTTAAAAAAAACAATGAACTTATGAAACAGTTAAAACGACTGGATGATCAAAGCCGGATATGGTTGCGGGAGTTCTTTGATCAAAAGAATCATTTTTATTGAAAGGAAAATAAATACCCCATGCAGGGAGGATCGTCATCAGAATATTCATTATTAGGTATTTTAATTGCTGACTACGCTATATCAGATCTCATTTCCTATATTACTGAATCAATTCAATCCGGTCAAAAAGCCCATATCATCACCCTCAATCCTGAAATGGTTGCGCGGCAAGCAACTGATGGGGAGTTTTATCAAGCTTTGCACGGTGCTGAATTGCGGATTGTTGATGGGAATGGGATATTATTAGCAGCCCGAATATTAGGAAAAGCGATCCAACACCGTACACCAGGGATTGAATTGGTTGAAGAGCTTCTCAGGGTGGGGCAAGAGAAGAGTTGGTCTTTTTATTTTTTGGGTAGTTCTTCAGAAGTTGTAACCAGATTAGTGAAAAACCTTAAAATTCATGCGCCTAAGACTCTCATTTCGGGTTTTCATCACGGGTATTTTCAAGATTCTTTACCAATTATAGAAGACATTAATCGGTCGAAGCCGGATATACTCCTGGTGGGTTTAGGTTCTCCCCAACAAGAATTGTGGATTCATAAGAATCGAAATCTCCTTCAAGCCTCGATTATGATTGGTATAGGTGGGAGTTTTGATGTACTCTGTGGAGATAAAAAAAGAGCTCCATTTGTATTTCGGAAAATGAAATTAGAATGGCTTTATAGAATAGCTTCCGAACCGCACCGTTTGAAAAGAGTTATTCCAGCTTTTTTTAGATTTGGATGGATGGTTTTAAAAGAGAGATTGGTATTAAAATAATCACATTCATCACAGTATAATGGTAAATGGTATAATGACCAAAAGGTATATGGAATGAGCTCATTTGAAGAAAAGGGTTAAAGAATAGTAGAGAGAACTCTAAAAAATGTCATTTATAGGTTTTGACAAGGTGTATAAAATATATCCCAGTGGAGTTAAGGCCCTTCAAAATGTTTCGTTCTCAATTGAAGAAGGTGAGTTTGTTTTTTTAGTTGGTCCTACTGGTGCTGGGAAAACAACTTTAATGAAACTCATCAACCGAGAAGAGCTTCCAACTTCGGGTAATATTTGGTTTGATGATATCCGTATCAATCATTTAGACGATGGATACCTTCCTTTTCTTCGTAGAAATTTAGGCATTATTTTTCAAGATTTAAAACTCATTCCTTCCCGGACGGTTTATGAAAATCTCATTTTTCCTTTACAAATCATGGGAATCAAAAAGAATGTTATTTATAAGTTAAGTACCCGAATTTTAGCCATGCTGGAAATGGAAAACCGTAAGCACCATTTGGTAGAATGGTTATCGGGTGGAGAAAGGCAAAAATTATGCTTGGGGAGAGCTTTAATCCATCAGCCCCAACTGGTTTTGGCCGATGAACCGACTGGAAATCTTGATCAATATTCTGCTTATGAAATGGTAGAAACCTTATATTTTTATTGTCGGGAAGAAAAAGCGAGTGTAATTGTTTCCACACATAATGACCGGTTGTTAAAAAGTTTCTCTGGTCGAATATTGCAACTCGATCAGGGACACTTGGTTGCTGATCGTTACTATCGGGCAAGAGTTGAAACCGGGTTTTAATGCCAACAATAGATCAGAAGGGGCTGGAGAACTTTGGGTTTTGTTCGCGATGCATTTCATAATTTACGAAAGCGACCATCCCTGGTATTGATTGGATTTCTTAGTATCTTCTTTACCCAGCTGATTGTGAACATTTTTATCTTTGGTTATTTAGAAATGGAAAAAATGGGGAAGTTTTCAGGTCAGAGTTTTACTATAAAAGCTTATTTTCAGTCTGAAGTCACCGACGAAAAGGCTCAAGAAACTGTTCAGAAGTTAAAAAATCTTCCCGATGTCAGCTCAATAGTTTTTCTTTCCAAAGAAGATGCTCAAAAGAAGTTTCTTGAATACTTTGAACTAACACCAGAGGATTTTCCTGTTGATGAAAATCCCTTCCCCCTTTCTGTAGAAATTATACCGAAACGAGTAGAATCTATTCCTGAACTGGCCAATCAAGTAAAAAATACCGGATTATTTGATGATGTCATTTATGGCGGAAAAAATGTTGATGTTTTTGTAAAGTTCTATCACATGCTCTTAAGCGTTGGCAGTATAGTACTCTTTTTGGTTTTTATTTTTTCATTGATTGTTATTATCAATTTAATAAGGATTTCCATACAATCCAGGAAGGAAGAAATACGAGTTTTTCATTTAATCGGTGCGACCGAAACTTTTATACGACGTCCAATCATTACTGAAGGTTTTTTTGAAGGTTTGTTTGCTGGTATTTCAGCATTTTTACTGAGCATACTGGTTTTTCATTTTCTCCTTGATTTTCTCCATGCTGCATTTCCATTTTTTCCTTGGATAAACCTCACCGATATCATGGCTCCTCTCTTGGTAGTCGATACCTTTATGGGTGGGGTAATTGGTATTTTGGGGAGTCTTATCGCCTGTAATTCGGTGCTTAAGGAGGTGCTACGATGAGAAAGCACTCTTTCCTCATAATCGTGAGCATAATTCTGATCAATTTTCTTTTTTTGAATATTACAGATAGTTTGGGCAGCGACATTGAATCTGAGATAAATGCTCAGTTAAAAGAATTAGAAAAAATGAAATCAGAACAAGCTAAACTGGATCAGGAATTAAAAAAATTAGAAAAGACCCAGAAAAACATTGCTGCTGAAATACAAAATATAGAAAATAAGATCGAAAAATTGGAGAAAGACATTACTACTTCAAGAAATCGGATTTTGCAGCTGGAAAAGGATCGGGCCCATCTTCGTAAAGATATTGAAGGTCTTAGCCAAGATATCTCCTCCAGTAAAACTAAAATATCACAAGCTATGGTTCGAGCTTATAAAAATAACGTTAATTTTGATTTTTGGAGTGTTTTTTTAGGAAGCAGCGATCCTTCAGAGGTTGAAGAACAATGGTATCTTTTTCAGAAATATAGCGATCACGAGATGAGTAATATTTCAAAATATCTCAATAAAAGACAAAATCTACAAAATAAACTCAAAGAAATTGAACAGAAAATAAGGTTAGAAGCAGTATTAAAGGAGAAGTTAGTTCTTGAAGAAAAAAATGTAAAAAAGCTTGAAGAAACTCGTAAAACACTTCTAAACCAGTTATTGGTTGATAAAAAGAAATTCCAAAGTAGTCTTTCAGAATTACTTGCTGCTCAGAAAAATGTCACCAATCTTATTTCCCAAATGCAAAAGGAACTTAAAAAAAGTCGAGAAAGCACTTCTGCTTCGACTAAGAATCTTCCACCGGTTAAGATGGGGCGTTTCTTTTGGCCGGTGAGTGGTGGAAAAGTTATTAAGAACTTTGGTATGTCAAAAGATCCGGTTTATCAAATCCAAGTATTTAATCCTGGTATTGATATTGCTACCAGTCGGGGTGATAATGTTTATGCTGCTCAAGACGGGGTTGTATTATTAGCGAGAAGTATACGAGGTTATGGAAAAACGATATTAATCGACCACGGTCAAGATGTGGTAACTATGTATGCTTATCTTGATTCAATTAAAGTAAATCCTGGTGATATGGTGAAGGGAGGACAGATGATTGGATTGGTTGGAGAAACCGGCTTGACCAATGTCCCAGCTGTCCATTTTGAAGTTAGAGTGGGAGCAAATGCCCAGGAAGATAATCCTCTTAAATGGTTAAAGTAATTTTCCACTTCATTTTTATGTGTTTGGATTAATCAGTCTATGTTAAAATAATTATTTAATTGTTTTGCTTGTAGATACAGAATAGGCCCCCAGTGTCACGTTGTGGCACTAGAGAGCAATGAAAATACCTATCTAAAACCGTCATTGCGAGGAGCACAGCGACGTGGCAATCTCATTTAGTAAATTTTTTTGAAAATAATAAAAAAGATGAGATCCTCACGCGGGAAAGCGCCGCTCAGGATGACGGTAATGTAAAACGATGCTATATTTTCAGGATAGGATAAAATGGGATTTGCAATGAACAAAAGGAGATTAAGCGCTATCCATCTACTCCTAAGAGCCGATGGAAGTTTGAGGTGAACAAATTGCAAAAAAAACGTTTAGCCATTTGGGTAGTTATTATTGCGGTTCTTATGGGGTTTATCATTGTTACTTCAGTTCAAGCTAACCGTTATGATGCCTATTTTTCAACTGAAATAGAAAGTGATAAATGGCAGCCACTTCTCGAGACTATCTATCTGATAAAGAATCAATATTATTCGGAGCAGGAAATCGATGAAAATGATTTGATGGAAGAAGCGATTCGAGGTGTATTAAAGGCAACCGGGGATCCCTATGCGCGATACTTAAATGAGGAAGATCTAAAAATTGAAACCAGCGATCGCATTGAAGGTGAATTTTCTGGCTTAGGAATAGTGATTGCGATTAAAGACGATAAATTGACCGTCATAACACCTTATCAGGGATCACCAGCTTCTCAAGCTGGGGTAAAAGCTGGTGATGTGATTAGCCAAATTGATGGTGAATCTACCACGGGAATGCCATTAGATGAAGCAGTACGGAGGCTTCGGGGTGATAGAGGGACCAAAGTTGTCATACAATTACAGCGAGAGGGGATAGAGGAACCTATAACCGTGACAGTGGTCAGAGATATTATTAAGATAAAAAGTGTCGAATTTGAATTATTAGAAGAAGGTATTGGTTTAATTCGTATCATAGAATACCATGGACGAACCAATCTTGAGGTTGAAGACGCCATTAAGCAATTAAAACTGCTCGAAGTAAAAGGGTTGGTAATCGATTTAAGAAATAATCCAGGTGGACTTCTTTCCTCGGCAATTATTTGTTCGGGTTTATTTGTTCCCCGGGATACCAATATCCTTTTTATTGAAGATCGAAACGGAAACCGTGAGACGTTGGAAAATCCGGTCGACAAAATTGTTGATCTTCCTATGGTAGCTTTAATTAATAAGGGAACTGCCAGCGGAGCAGAGATAATGGCAGGAATTTTTCAAGTCATTTTAAAAACGCCTCTTATTGGAGAAACAACCTTTGGAAAAGGTGTAGTCCAGCAGATTTTCCCCCTTTCTCACCAGGGAGGAGTTATATTTACCATTTCAAAATATTACTTACCAGATGGAACCGATATTAATGGTGAGGGAATTCAACCTAATGTAGTAGTTGAAAATGAAGAAGAGCAAGTAGATATCGCCATCCAGGAGTTAAAAAGGATTATCAATGAAAAAGAAGAAAATGTCTCCGAGTAAAACTGTATTTTGGGTGTTAATAACATCGATCTTGCTTTGTTCAGCAGTATTAATTTATGAACTCCAGCAAGATGGGGTGCTTAACAATAAATATATTGCTCTGGCAAAAGTTATTCCTTCCCAGCAAGACCGTTGGCTTTCGTTATTCCTTTTCCATGAAATGAATAACCTTTTTCCCGACCTTGCTGTCCAAATTATAGAAAATCCTGAAACGGGAAAATCTTGGAAAGTTATGATGAAGGATGTTCCAGAATATCACCGTGAAGAGATATCTAATCGACTTCAGGCAATTTTTAATGTACTTTTTGGTTTTGGATTTTATGGTGAAAAGAGAACTCTCAATGAAAAAGATGTCTATTTTCTTTTTCGAGATCTGATGCCTTGGTTTACCTTGGAGGTTTACTTTCAGCCTCTCTATCAGGTGGCGATTGTGATTGATGATTTAGGTTACAATCGAACCAATGCCGAGCTCTTTTTAAAACTTCCCCAGAAGATAACCTATGCAGTTTTCCCCCATCTTCCACTCAGCCGTTCGTTGGGGGAGAAGTTTAGTGAATATGGGAAAGAAATATTGATTCATCTTCCCATGGAAGCCTTGGATAATGAACAAAATAATAATGAACCTTTGATATTGAAGACCGGAGACGATGAGGCCCGGGTTAATGATATTATAAAAAAGGCCATTGTAAATCTACCAACAGCACGAGGACTTAATAATCATAAAGGTTCAAAGGCTACCCAGGACCCAAAACTGATGCGAAGGCTTATGCTGGTTCTAAAAAACTCCAATCTTTTATTCTTAGATAGCGTAACCAGTGATCAATCAAAGGCTTTTGATATTGCTCAAGAGGTTGGACTCCTTTCTTTTCGAAGGGATATTTTTATTGATGGGAATACCTCGGTTGAATATATTCAACAAAAACTTTGGGATGCAGTATCAATAGCTAAAAAAAGAGGATATTCAATTGCTATTGGTCATGTGAAGTCGGAAACTTATCAGGCTCTGGAATCTTTCTTCCATTCTTTCAATGACCCAGAAGTAGAGTTTGTTTTTCTTTCAGAATTAGTTCAACCAAGCAAGAGGAAGAGCCAGAACACTCCTTAGGTAAAGCTGCACTAAGAAATGATTTTTTTTTAGAACCCCGTGCAAAATTATTAGAGCGGGTCGTTTCTTTTTAATAATCTGATTCGAGGTGATACCGAATAATGGATTTTCCCGATACTCACCATTGTTTTCTCTGTGGTAATCAAAACCCAATGGGTTTTAAACTGAAATTTAAAGAAGATAATGGGGATACGGTTTCCGAAGTGTCAATTCCCTCCCAGTATCAAGGTTTTGATGGAGTGGTTCATGGAGGTATTGTGGCAACCTTTCTCGATGAAATAATGGCCCAGGCAGTAAAAAAATCCGGCCAAAAAGCCATGACCGGCACCCTAACTGTAAAGTATCGAAAACCCTGTCGTACTGATGAGAAAATCCAGATACGAGGTCGTATAGTAGAAATCAATGGTAGAATTATTAAAGCCCAGGGCGAGATAATCCAAGACCAAGAAATCGTCGCTGAAGGGGAAGGAATTTTTGTTATTCCGAGATAAATATAATTATATTGACAGTTACCAGTGAAATAGTTGCTATGAGGAGGATTCTTTTTTATGGAAAAAACGGTTAGAGTACGGTTTGCCCCCAGCCCTACTGGGTTTCTTCATTTAGGGGGTGCCCGAACTTCACTATTTAATTGGGCATATGCGAGGAAAACCGGTGGAGTGTTTGTCCTCCGTATTGAAGATACCGATGTTGCCCGCTCCACAGATGAATCAGTGGAGGTTATACTGGATAGTTTAAAATGGCTTGGCTTTAATTGGGATGAAGGCCCAGGAGTTGATGGTCCTTATAAACCTTATTATCAAAGTATGAGGTTGTTTTTTTATCAAGAGCAGATACAAAAATTATTACAAACCGGGAAAGCCTATCGGTGTTTTTGCTCTGCTGAAGAGTTGGCTGAACGTCGAGAAAAAACAATGGCAGAAGGAAAAAATTGGCGTTACGATCGCAAATGTCTTCAGCTATCACCAGCAGAAGTTGAAACCCGGTTGAGTCAGGGAGCGAGTTCGGTGATTCGTTTTTTCATCCCCGAAGGAGAAACGTCTTTTATTGACATGCTTCGAGGTGATGTGATCTTCAACAATGTCGAACTGGATGATTTTGTTCTTTTAAAATCGGATGGGATGCCGACTTATAATTTTGCTTGCGTAGTTGACGATGCATATATGAAGATTACTCATGTGATAAGAGGAGATGACCATATCTCCAACACCCCTCGTCAGGTTCTTCTTTATAAAGCGTTAGGATTTCCGGTACCTCAATATGCTCATATACCGATGATACTTGGAAAAGATAAAACCCGATTAAGCAAGCGGCATGGCTCCCCATCGGTTACTTATTATCGGGATAAAGGGTATCTCCCTGATGCTATGGTCAATTACTTAGCCCGATTAAGCTGGGCTTCAGGGGAAGAAGAGAAAGAAATATTTACCCGTCAGGAAATCATCGAAAGATTCTCTTTAGATCAAGTGAGCAAACATTCGGCGGTTTTTGATCTGGATAAACTGAATTGGATGAACAGCGTTTATATTCGGGAAGCCGATCAATCAACATTGGTTCAAATATTAGTGGAGATTTTAATTCGGGAACAAGTCATTAAACCGAATGTAGTAACCCCAGATTTTATTCATTATTGTGAAAAAATTGTTGCTGTTATGCGGGAGCGTATGAAGTATGTGGGGCAAATAACCGAAGATGCCAGGTATTTTTTTACTGAAGACTTTGAGTATGATTGGATAGCTTTTGATAAGGTATTGATGAATGAAGGCGCCGAAGATCGATTGGTTCTCTGTCGAGAAGAGTTTAAAGAACTTGATGAATTAACTGTTGAAGCCACTGAAGATGTGATCAGAAATTTATCTGAAAAACAAAATATAAAAGCCGCTCAATTTATTCACCCTCTGCGTATGGCAATTTCTGGAGTGAAGGGAGGGCCTGGACTTTTTGAACTCTTGGAAATTTTAGGGAAAGAGAAAGTGCTGTTTAGGATTGATCGCACCTTAAACCAAATAAAAATCCGAAAGCAAAGTGGTAATTGAGAAGGAACCATTTTCAGGATAGACCTCATTTTGTAAATATTGAATTCATCAAGGTTTGGAGAAGTCAGTTTATTATTGAAAATACTGAATAGTGATGGTATTATATTTTTTGCTTGATCGCTGAGAGGTCGTCTAAGGGTAGGACACGTGACTCTGGATCATGGAATGGTGGTTCGAATCCACCCCTCTCAGCCAATGTGGCGCAATAGAATAGTGGTTAGTTCGGCGGGCTCTCAATCCGCAAGCCCGGGTTCAATTCCCGGTTGCGCCACCAATATCCCTAATAGATTTTAGATCCGACTTTTTTCTCGTTGTTTAAAAAACTTAATTGCCAAAACCTCCCAAATAAAATAGTATTATATAATCATCTATTTTCTATCATTTTTAAAGAGAAGAAAAACGGAAAAAAATCATTGTTTTTTGAAACAGAAGTTTAACTGGTACAAGGGGAAAGATTGAATTGAAAAGAAAAGCCCTTAAAAGGGGTTTTAATCCCATAATAAACCAAAAAAACTACCGGAACGAACTATTCAACTCATTCAACCACAACAATTTTAACTCGGATTCTATTCATCCTGAAGATCAAATTACCGAAGAGAACCAGAAAGGTTTTAATAACAAAATTGAAAAGAACGAAATATCTTTAAAAGAAAATGAAGATAATGGGATTCAGCCGATGGATAACCAGGTTAAATTTTATTTTTATAAGGATGAAGAAGTTTTTCAAGATTTTACGATAAAAAGCCAAAAGTATTTTTCCAATAATATTGTACTTCGCGATCCCCTCACTGGATTATTGAATCGAGTACTTTTTGAAGAAGAAACAAAAAGGCTCGATACTGAGCGTCAGCTGCCGATAAGCATAATAATGGGTGATGTAAATGGGTTAAAGTTGGTGAATGATATCTACGGTCATGATTATGGTGATAGGTTTTTGGTTGATGTAGCAGCAATACTCAGAGATTCGTGCCGAAAAGAAGATATCATTGCCCGTTGGGGAGGGGATGAATTCATAATTCTTTTACCAAAAACCCCACAAGAAACCGCTCAGGCTGTGGTCAACCGGATTTCGGAAAATTGTCAAAAAAGAAAAACCGAAACGATACCCATCACTATATCACTTGGTATTGGTACTAAAAATCTTCCTAGTGATCAAATCAAAGAAGCCCTGAAACAAGCTGAGAATGATATGTATCATAAGAAGACTATTGAAAACCAGTTGATCAGGGACCGACTTTTTACTTCATTAAAATTAAAATATTGGGAAGTAAAAAAGCTTTTTCAGAAAGAAGGAAACACGGAAAATCTTCTTTATCATCACCAATTGGGTGAAAGGCTTCTTCTTGATCAACAAGCCATAAATGAGCTTTTATTGTTAGCTGCTCTCCATGATGTTGGAAAAATCACCATTCCACTTCACCTGCTCTTGAAAAAAGAACCCTTAACCTTGTCAGAGAAACTAACCCTCAAGAGAATCCCTGAAATTAGTCACCGTATTCTTCAATATTTTCCTAATACTTTTTCAATTGCCGATGCTGCCTTAAGCTATTGTGAGTGGTGGGATGGATCAGGATATCCACGGGGACTTGCTAAAGAAAATATTCCAATGATTTCGAGGATTTCTTCGGTGGTGAATAGCTATGATTTAATGATTCAGCCTCGTCCCTATAAAAATCCCTTGGCACCTAAAGAAGCTTTAACTGAGATACATAACCAATCAGGGAAACAGTTTGATCCAGAGGTCGTCAAAAGCTTCCTTAAAATAATAGAGGAAAAAGTAGGTTAAATCCCCATGCCCTTTATGATGCTTAATGAGGATGAAAATGCCTATTCAGAAATGAATCTCCCCCTTTAGCAAAGGGGGTAAGGGGGATTTGAATTTTTTCCTGCTCCGTAATTGCGAGGAGCATCCTATGCGACGTGGCAATCTCTTTTCCCCAGTCTGTCATCCTGAGGCTTCGTATTCAGAAGCCGTGAGGATCTCATCTTTTATTCGAATTTCTTAATTTTTTTCTCATTATAACCAGGAAAAAAACACCCTCCCCGCCGAAAAACGGCACCCCTCCAAGGAGGGGAATTGTTGAATTTATTCCCCCATTGAGGGGGGATTAAGGGGGGTGTGCCTTTTTCTTTTTTGTTTTGATCGTGATTTACACGTTCTGGTATTTATAAGATAGTAAAGAAAACATTAAAAATATCAAAGAATGATCAATGATCGAATATCATTATGAAAACAGCAATGAGAATAAGAGCGGTGAACTTGTAAATTGTGAAAATTTTCCCACCTTTTCTCTATCTTTCAGTTTTCCTTAATAAGTCCTTCGTAAGCAAAATCACCATCAAACAAACAAATTCAGGTATAATAGAGATTGAATTTTTATTTCCGTAATGAGAAGGAGGATGAGAACCTATGCCGGCTGTGGAGTTAGGAAACAAGATACACTGGATCGGTGTCAATGACCACACCACCGACCTCTTTGAGGGTTTATGGCCGATTACCCAGGAAGGAGTTTCTTATAATTCGTATCTCATCAATGATCAAAAAAAAGTCATAATCGATTTAGCCAAATCAATAAAAGTCGATGAATTTTTTAAGCGAATTGCAGAAATTGTCGATCCTTCTCAAGTTAATTATATCATTCTCAACCATATGGAACCGGACCACACCGGTGTTTTGAGGGTCCTTCGGAAAATTGCTCCCCAAGCAAGAATTCTTTGTTCTCCAAAAGCCAAAGACATGATTCAAGCCTTTTATGGAATTAATGATCAGGTTCAGGTTGTCCAAGATGGAGAAGAGGTGCAATTGGGTGAACTAACCCTCCAATTTTTTATGACACCTTTTGTTCATTGGCCAGAGACCATGATGACCTATGAAAAGAAAAACCGAATATTATT
>NZ_DAOLQM010000007.1:0-27425 GCF_035418125.1 Atribacter sp.
AATTGGGACTTTTGGTGGTTGGAACATGGTTATCTATAAAAACGCTCCCAACAAAGACGCGGCTTGGAAATTCATCGAATATTGGACCAGTAAGGAGGTCAACGAAAAAGTTTCTTCGCTTACCCCCGCTAACATTGAAGCTGCCAAATCTTTCTTAACCAACAAACGAAAGTTCTCTGATGTTATTTTTCAACAATTAACTCAGGCTCTTTACCGACCAATTTTCCCAAAATATCCAGATCTCGCTGAAATACAAAGAAATGCAACTACTGCAATTCTCACTGGTACCAGTGACGTTGATAGTGCACTGAAAACAGCAACTGAAGAAATAAATGCTCTTCTTGCCGATTACTACGGTACCAACTAAAAGGTAATCACGGTTCTGGGTAAAGTTTTTCTTTACCCAGAACCACTTTTATTCATTTTTTTAGAATTTTATGCTTCAACTATGAAATTGTTGTTCTTTTTTTTCAATTTTTTGGAATATGATTCGCTTTTTCAGCTTCAGGTATGATGATAGGTAATCATACAGAATATTGCTGGTTTCGATGGTTTTAAACCCTTATAAGGTTGCTATCGGGAGGATTGCCTCATGAAAAAAGAATGGCTTGCCGGGTATTCTTTCACCCTGCCATCAATAATTCTATTAATCATTCTGGTTATTTATCCGTTATTTCTTACTCTAACTTATAGCTTGAGCGATATGTCTCTAACCTCCACTCGTTATCTTGGTTGGACTGCCTATAATAAGCTCTTTGGCAATAAAATGTTACCGTTGGTTTTTAAAAATTCGATTATTTGGACAATTCTGGTCGTATTTTTCCAACTCCTTTTAGGGTTAGGGTCAGCAATCGTTTTAAACAAGCCTTTTTGGGGTCGTTCTCTGGTACGGGGCATTATGATTCTCCCTTGGGTTATGCCCGGAGTGGTTGCTGGTATGGTTTGGAGGCTAATTTATGATCCTCAGCTCGGTCTTCTCAATCATTATTTGAAAAGTCTAGGGCTTATTGACCAGTATTTAACTTGGCTTAGCATTCCCGGTTCCGCAATCTATGCCGTGATATTCTCGGCAATCTGGAAGGGTTTTCCTTTTTCCATGCTCATGTATTTAGCTGGTTTACAAGGAGTACCTGCTGAACTCTATGAGGCTGCCAATATTGATGGCGCGGGAAAATGGAAACAGTTTTTTTATGTCACGCTCCCTTCTATGCAACCAATCATCACCATCACTTTTTTGCTTACCTTTATTTGGACATTTAATTATTTCGAGTTGATTTATGTTATGACTGGCGGTGGTCCAGCGGAAAGTACCCATATTTTCCCTACCTACGTCTATGACTTGGCTTTCAAAAGATTCCGTTTTGGTGATGCTTCAAGGTTCGCTATTTTTGATTTCTTATTTCTTCTTATATTCAGCTTATTTTATGTTTGGCTCAGCCAGCGCCAGAAGAGGATGGAACAATGAAAACACATTTGAGCGAACACATTATTACTGCTGTTCAGGTGATCCTGCTTTTAATTTTCGTTCTTTTTCCTTTTTCAGTTATGCTTTCCATGTCTCTTAAGGCACCGGATGAACAGTTTACTTCCCCACCTTATTTAATTCCAAAACGTCCAACCGGAGAAAACTATCTCCACGTTTTTGGTAAGGGATCAATGTTTGTTCGTTATTTTATAAATAGCTTTTCGGTTTCCCTGGGAACGACCGCTATTGTTATTTTCGTTGCTCTTTTTTCTTCTTATGGATATGCTCGATTACAATTCCCCGGAAAAAATTTTTTCTTCAATCTTCTCCTGCTTAGCCAACTATTTCCACTTGCAGCCATCATTGTTCCTCTCTACCGAATCATGAGTCAGGCAGGCCTTATTGACACCTTTTCGTCGCTCATCATTGGGTACCTTGCCTTTTCGGTGCCGGTTGGAGTTTGGTTGTTAAGAGGATTCTTTGCTGGTATTCCAAAAGAACTGGAGGAGGCGGCTCAAATCGATGGTTGTTCGCAGCTTCAAGCTTTCTGGAAAATAGTCGTTCCATTGATACGACCTGGTGTTGGCGCAACTGCTGCCTATATTCTTTTCCTTACGTGGCAGGAATTTATGTTTGCTCTAACTTTCATAACCAGCCAAGACAAAAGAACTCTTCCGGTTGGTATATTCGACTTTGTTGGTCAATATGAAACCAATTGGGGAAACCTTATGGCCGCCTCGGTTCTCATCTGTATTCCGGTTTTTATTCTCTTTCTATTTGTACAAAAGCAATTGGTTGGTGGGCTCACTCAAGGCGCAGCAAAAGGATAAGGTTGTTTTTTCTATGAGGGGAATTTTTCCAAAACGCTTTCAATATTTAATTTTTTTCCCTTCTAAGGAGCATCAGTGCTTGATGGGAGAAAAATAGGGTAACATTAAAAGTCACCACTGGTCCCTTTTTTAGTTGAAGAGTATATATCCACAAGAATCTGTGAATATCTTGGTTTTATCTGTGGAAAAGTCGATTTCCTCAAGTTTTTATCCTCATTTATCATCTATTCAATTTTTCGATAAATAGCTTCCTCATGATATACTATTCAACACCAAGGGAAAAGTTATAACAATAAAGTTATCCACACCTGTTAACAACTTGTGGATAACTTGCCAAGAAGCCTTCCTTTATGGTTTAATAGGGCGAGAGTAAAATTTTAAAAAAAACATTTTATTGTTCTCTTCTTACTCATATAACCCCTTGTCATGCGCTTTTGCAATTTTCTATTGCCCTCATCCAGGGGGTTAGAATTCCTTGTGGATATCCTTGTGAATTACAATTAAATAAGTTGGGGTGGCTTTTTATGAATGATGTATCAAGCACATTAGATGGGTTGTGGATAAAAACCATCTCTTATTTGGAAAAGCAATTATCGGTTCCAGAATATGCAGCTTGGATTGAAACAATTCATCCTATTTCCTTTCGTGACAATGAATTAATTCTTAGTGTTCCTTCCGGCTTGGCACGGGAGAAGGTCGAACAGAAATATTTGGATTTACTTCGCTTTTCTTTTTCAAAAACCGTTGGGAAAGATATTTCAGACTTGAAAGTTATACTTTCTGTGGATAATTATCCTCCAATTTCTCAAAATCCTACTCCTATTCTTGTTTCTCAATCTAGCGATTGGGAAAAGCCCAACCTTAACCCTCGTTATAGTTTTTCTTCTTTTGTTGTCGGTAATAGTAATAAGTTTGCCCACGCTGCTGCGGTTGCCGTGGCAGAAAGCCCTGCTAAATCGTACAATCCTCTTTTCATCTATGGAGGAGTCGGTTTAGGAAAAACACACTTAATGCACGCAATTGGGCACCAGGTATTAAAAAAAAATCAATCAGCTCGTATTGTCTATTCCTCTTCTGAAAAATTCACCAATGAGTTAATCAATTCCATAAGGGACGATAAGACTGAGGATTTTCGTCAAAAATACCGTAATGTTGACGTTCTTCTTATTGATGATATTCAATTTTTAGCCGGCAAAGAGAGAACTCAAGAAGAATTTTTTCATACTTTTAATACTCTCCATGATGCTTTAAAGCAAATTGTTCTTACCAGCGATCGTCCACCAAAGGAAATACCTACTCTTGAAGATCGATTACGTTCTCGTTTTGAATGGGGATTGTTGGCCGACATCCAACCCCCAGACTTAGAGACGCGTATTGCTATACTCAGGAAAAAGGCGGAAACTGAACATATTGATATCCCTGATGAAGTTATTCTTTTTATTGCTGATCGCATTCCCTCAAACATTAGAGAATTAGAAGGTGCTCTGGTTCGTATTAAGGCTTATTGCACTTTGAATCAAATCAGTCCTAATCCTGAGATAGCTGAGGAAATATTAAAAGATATCCTCCCAAAAACTGTTGCTAAGAAAATCAGTGTGAGCACTATCCAGAGGGTCGTGTCAGAACATTACTCAATAAAACCAGGACTAATGCGAGCTAAGAAGAGAACCAGGGAAGTAGCCTTTCCGAGGCAGATAGCCATGTACATCACCCGCTCCCTGACCAGTTATTCCCTCCCGGCTATTGGAGAAGAGTTTGGTGGGAGAGATCATACAACTGTTCTTCATGCTTATGAAAAAATTAAAACTGACATGGAAAATAATCCACAGCTTTCACAAGAAATCAGTGGAATAATAGAAAAAATACAGCGAGAAGGAAGTTAATCACATTCCTTCCACAATCACTTCACAAAATAAAACCTAATCTTTTATCATTGTTTTTGTCAAAGTTATAGGAAAAAGGAGAGATATCCACAGATTTTTTCTCTACTACTACTCCTTCTATTTTTTTAAATAAATAAAAAGAGTAGTAATAGTAATAAGATTATTGTGGACAACTATCGAACAGGGGGATAAATCCATGAAAGCTACAGTTAGTTTAAAAGACTTAAAGAAGGCGATTGATCATGTTTCGGTTTGTGTTCCCTCTCGCAGTTCTATTCCTGTTTTAACTGGGTTATTAATTGAGGCTGAAAATAAAGAAACGATTAAGATATTATCAAATGACATGGAAATGGGTATTATTGCAAAGTGTCAGGCTCAGGTGGAAGAAAGTGCCAGTATTGTACTCCCTGGTAAATTGTTAATTGGAATAGCGAGGGGAATGGTGGGAGAAACGGTAACAATAAATTCACTGTCAGATAGTATGGTCACTGAGTTAAGGTGTGGCAAGAGTATTTTTAAGTTAACCGGTTACCCACCGGAAAATTTTCCGGTATTTCCTCCTTTTCAAAAAGATAAATATTTTACTGTCAAGAGTGAACAGCTTCGAACTGGTTATAACCGAACAGCTTTTGCGGCATCAAACGATGAAACTCGTGGTCCACTCACTGGTGTTCTTATAGAAGGAAAAGAATCATTTTTGTATTTAGCAGCAACCGATGGTCATAGGTTGAGTATGCATAAAATAGAAAAAATAAACGATTTAGTGGAAGAAAAGATACGATTTATTGTGCCTTCGAAAGTAGCAGCGGCAATCATGAGAGCGATGGTGGGAGAAAGAGTTGATGTTATTCCTGGTCAAGGGGAAATTATGTTCGATATGGATACAGTAACAATATATAGTCGACTTATTGAGGGAGAATTTCCTGAGTATGAGTCAGTTTTGCCAACCGAGTTTACAACAACTGTAACTATGAATCGAAAAACTTTCCTCGAGGGAATAGAAAGAGCCGCATTAGTTACAACACCAGAAGAAGAAACGATTTATTTACAATTTAACAATAGAAAATTGATGATGACCTGTGAAAGCCAGGGAATGGGAATAGCAAAAGAAGAAATGGAAATTACCATAGAAGGACAAGCTGTTAACATAGCATTTAATTCACGTTTTTTAATTGATTGTATTCGAGTTGCACCATGGGAAAATATTTCCATTGGTATTAATGGTGAAGTGGCACCAGTTTTGATATTTGGCGATAATGACGAATTCCGACATTTAATCATGCCACTAAAAGTTAGAGAAGAAGAATAGGGCATGTTGATTCAAGAATTAAAATGTATTAATTGGAGAAATCTGGAAAAATTAAACTTAAGTTTCTCCAACCACTTAATTATTTTACAGGGAAAAAATGCTCAAGGAAAAACCAATCTCTTGGAAGCGATATATTTTTTATCAAGAGGTCGCTCATTTAGAAGAGCAAAAGACCAGGAGATGGTCACCTGGGGAGAAAGTTATAGTTATCTAGGAGCTAAGGTTGGGGAGGACGGAACCTACTTCTGGAAGGAAGTGTCAATACAACCAGGTCAAAAAAAAGAATGGAAAATAAACGGTCATCCCGGATCAGGAAGGCGAGGTATTTGGTTAGTCGGTTATTTCCCCAGTGACCATGAAATCGTAGCGGGTCCACCACAAAACAGGAGAGAATATATAGACGAGGCAATAGGGTTTATATATTCCGCTCATGCTGCCTTGGTAAAACAGTATGAGGGATTACTATCACGTAGAAATTATTTACTCCGTGAGCATGCAAGTGATGATTTAATTGAAACCTATACAGAAAAACTCATTCATGTTGGAAAGAAGATTATTCAGGGAAGACTCGAATATTTGAGACTCTACACCCCTTTAATTAAGGAGTTTTATTATCGTTTAGGAATGAACAACCAATCGCTTACACTCAGATACCAACCGTTTGGATATCACTTGGATAACGAGGGGGGAATCCATATGGAAAAAGGCTTCGAAATGGTTAAGGAAGAAGAAAGAGAAAGAGAGATTACTATTATTGGACCGCATCGTGATGAAATAGTTTTTGAGAAGAATGGACGGGAGTTTCGAACCTTTGGATCCCAAGGAGAGAAAAAATCTCTTGCTTTATCAATTAAATTAGCTGAGATGTCTGTGATACAATTAATCAAGAAAAGCAAAGTAATTATGATTTTTGACGATGTTTTTTCTGAGCTTGATCAATCTCACCAAGATCTATTGTTAGAAGAAATCTTAAACCAAGGGCAAGTGTTCATATCCACGACCCAAGAAAATGATGATTGGGCAAGAAAACGAAAAAATCGAGTAACAGTGTTAAATGTTGAAAAAGGAAAAATTATAATGGGGAAATGTAATGAATAACCGAGTGGTTCGTTTTTTCTGGGGAAAACCAACTTTGCTCGGCGAGATTTTAGAGGAATACTTAGAGAAAGAGGGCTTAGTCGAGACAATTAAAATTCACCAACTTATAGAATTATTTGGTGAATTTTTTCCGAATTTAAACCAGCTCTGCCAGTGTGAGGGCTATCGTAATGGTGTTTTATTTTTAAGTATAACCGATCCAATATTCAATCTTGAAGTGCAAAAATTAATACCGGACATTTGCAGAATCTATCAGGAAAAAGGATTAATGGTAAAAAAAGTAAAAATCCGTGGGATAGGGAAAAAATAGAAAAATTAAATTTATTTTCCCTTTATCGAAAAGACGACTGATCTATAATACCAATGATTTATGAGGTGAAAGATTTTGGAAGAACCAAGAAAAAATGATATAAAAAACTATGGAGCAGAGCAGATACAGGTTTTAGAAGGTTTAGAGGCAGTTAGAAAACGACCATCCATGTATATTGGGAATACATCAGTAGAAGGCCTCCACCATCTTGTGTTTGAAGTTGTTGACAATAGTGTGGATGAAGCATTAATGGGATATTGTGATGAGATAATTGTAACAATTCAAAAAGAAGGCAGTGTGATGGTGCAGGATAATGGGAGAGGAATTCCAGTTGGTGTTCATCAAAAGGTTGGCCGTTCAGCAGTAGAGGTAGTCCTCACCAAACTCCATGCTGGAGGGAAGTTTGATCGATACTCCTATAAAATATCCGGCGGTCTCCACGGGGTGGGAGTATCCGTTGTAAATGCTTTATCAGAATGGTTGGAGGTAGAAATCCACCAAAACCAAAAAATTTGGCGACAAAGGTATGAGCGGGGTAAACCGATAAATGATTTGGTCGATGCCGGTCTTACTAACCACACAGGAACGGTAATTCGTTTTCTTCCCGACCCCGAAATATTCCCAGATCGCAATTTTCACTTTGATATTTTAGCTCAAAGGTTAAAAGAACTAGCCTTTCTCAATGAAGGTCTAAAAATTTGTTTAAAAGATGAACGTAACGAAAAAGAAAAAGAGTATTGTTATCACGGTGGAATAAAGTCTCTTGTTAGCTATTTGAACCGAGGTAAAAACGTTGTACATAACGATCCAATTTTTCTTAAAGGTGAAAAGGATGAAGTAAAAGTTGAGGTTGCTTTTCAATATAACGACAGCTACTTGGAAAACCTTATTTCTTTTACCAATAATATTAATACCATAGAAGGTGGTAGTCACGTAAGCGGTTTCAAGTTGGCGATAAATAGATCATTCTCAGAATACATAGAACGTTATCAGCTTATAAAAGAAAAAGAGGAAATGCCGACCGGAAACGACATTCGAGAGGGGCTATGTGCAGTAATTAGTGTTCTTGTCCCTGAACCACAGTTTGAAGGGCAGACTAAAACCAAGCTTGGAAACATAGAGGTTAAAGGTATTGTGGAGGAAATTACATATAGCTATCTTTCTTCCTTCTTAGAAGAAAATCCTGATGTGGCTAAAGCTATATGCGAAAAAATAATTCAAGCGGCAAGAGCCCGTGAAGCTGCTCGTAAAGCCCGCGAATTAGCTCGAAAAAAGAACAGCATCGACTCATCCAGTCTCCCTGGGAAATTAGCGGATTGTTCAAGTCGGGATCCCAAGGAATCGGAAATATTTATAGTTGAGGGAGATTCGGCAGGAGGCTCAGCAAAACAAGGAAGAGATCGCCGTTTCCAGGCAATTCTACCCCTAAGGGGGAAAATTCTCAACGTTGAGAAGGCAAACCTTCATAAAATTCTTTCCAACGCTGAAATCCGCAACATTGTTGCTGCCTTAGGATGTGGAATTGGATTTGACTTTGTCATTGATAAATTACGCTACTACAAAGTGATAATTATGACCGATGCTGATGTAGATGGTGCCCATATCCGTACTTTATTGTTAACCTTTTTTTACCGATACATGAAGCCACTCATAGAAAATGGAAAAATTTATATTGCCCTTCCACCGCTCTATCGAATAAGGGATAATAAAAAAGATGCTTATGCTTATAGTGATAAAGAATTAGAAAAAATATTAAAAGACTTTAAAAACAAAAAATACACTATTCAACGCTATAAAGGCTTAGGAGAAATGAATCCAGAACAGCTCTGGGAAACAGCGATGGATCCCAAAACTAGAACTCTCAAGCAGGTTTCTATTGAGGATGGTATTGAAGCTGAGGAAATATTTAGCATTTTAATGGGAGATGCTGTTGATCCACGTCGTGAGTTTATCCGTGAGCATGCTCATGAAGTAGTTAACATAGACATATAATTCAAAGAGATAATCTTGGAGGAATTAAATGCCGGAAGATAAGGGGAATATTATTCCTGTAGACGTAAAAGATGAAATGAAAGATGCTTATTTAAATTATGCTATGAGCGTTATTGTTGGAAGGGCATTGCCTGATGCTCGAGATGGGCTGAAACCCGTACAACGCCGAATTCTGTTTGCAATGAATGAAATGGGTAATAGGCACAATTTACCATACAAAAAAAGCGCTCGAATTGTTGGCGATGTTCTGGGAAAGTATCATCCTCATGGTGATATGGCTATATATGATACCTTAGTTCGAATGGCCCAACCTTTTACCTATCGTTACTCTTTGGTTGATGGGCACGGAAATTTTGGATCGATCGATGGCGATCCACCAGCAGCCATGAGATATACTGAAGTAAGAATGAACCTGATTGCCGAAGAAATGTTGTTTGATATCGAAAAAAACACTGTCGACTTTATACCAAATTTTGATGAGTCAATGCAGGAACCGATAGTTTTACCAGCAAACTTTCCTCAACTTTTAGCCAATGGTGCAACCGGCATAGCAGTTGGAATGGCAACCAACATTCCTCCTCATAACCTTTCGGAGATAATCGATGCCACTATATATCTTATTGATCACCCTCAGTCAACTTGGAGGGAGTTAATGGAATATATTCCCGGACCGGATTTTCCTACTTATGGATTAATAGTTGGAACTGAAGGTATTCATGATTACTTTAGAGAAGGACGAGGAAAATTAATATTGCGGGGAGACGCCCGAATTGAAGATTTAGACCGACATAGAAAAGCAATAATAATTCGTGAAATTCCTTATCAAGTCAACAAAGCTTCGTTGGTTGAGGAAATTGCTCGACTCATTATGGACAAAAAAATCACTGATGTTAGTGAAGTTCGTGATGAATCAGACCGAGACGGTATTAGGGTGGTTCTGGAACTGAAAAAAAATGCCATGAATCCAAACTTTGTTTTGAATTACCTTTATCGTCGAACCGCTCTTCAAACTACCTTTGGAGTTATTCTTTTAGCGCTGATTAATGGACGACCGGAAGTAATGGGCGTGCCTGATGTTCTTCGTCATTTTATCGATTATCGAAAAGAAGTGGTGACTCGGCGTAGTAAGTATGAATTGAAAAATGCCGAAGATAGAATTCATATTTTAGAGGGATTCCTTCGGGCATTAGATAGGATAGACGAGGTAATTCATACTATTCGATCTTCTCAAAATGTATCCGAAGCAAAAGATCGTTTAATTCAGCAATTTCAGTTTTCCGATCCTCAGGCACAAGCAATTTTAGAAATGAGACTTCAACGGTTGGTGGCCTTGGAAAGGGAAAAGATCCAAGAGGAATATAAGGAATTAGAGAAAAGAATTGCTTCTCTGAAAGATATATTAACCCATGAAAAGAGCCTTTTGAACTTAATAAAAAGAGAGCTTTTAGATGTAAAAAGAAGGTTTGGCGACGCTCGTCGAACCCGTATTGTTGATGAAGCGGAGCCTCTTGATTTAACCGATCTTATTGCTGAAGAGGATATTGTTATTACCCTTACTCGTGATGGTTATGTCAAAAGAGTTCTCCTTTCTTCCTATCGGCGTCAAGGACGAGGCGGTCGAGGGGTAACTGGTATTACAACTAAAGAGGAAGATTTGGTTAGTCAAATTGCGGTTACAACGACTCTTCACAAAATTCTATTTTTTACCAGTCGGGGACGGGTATTCCAGCTTCCTGCTTATCAACTGGTTGAAATGCAGCGCCAAGCCAAGGGAATCCATTTAGTAAATTTACTCCAACTCGAAGACGGAGAACAAGTGATTAATATGATACCCCTCAAGGATTTTGGCGAAGGAAAGTACTTATTTTTTGTTACATCGCGGGGTATCGTTAAAAAGAGCGATCTCCTTGAGTATGTTTCTATCACCAGAAGAGGAATAAGAGCAATTAATCTCGATGATGGCGATGAGCTCTCAACAGTATTTGTAACCAATGGAAAGGAAAAAGTTCTGATTGCTACAGCGAAGGGTTATGGAATTTCCTTTTCTGAGGAAGAGGTTCGCTCAATGGGGAGAGTTAGTCGAGGGGTAAAAGGAATAACGCTTCGAGCGAAGGACCGGGTTGTCGGTGCTTCATCTCTCAAACATAAATTAGATCTATTGATTATTTCCTCTAAGGGCATGGGTAAGCGAGTAAAAATGCAGAACTTTCCTGTCCACCACCGAGGCGGGAAGGGCATTATCTTAATGAAGTTTGGCCAACCAGAAAACGAAGTTATTGGAGTTCAGCTAGTTTCTGGACAGGAAGAGATATTGATATCATCGCAAAATGGCACCCTAATTCGAATCAATTGCAATGAAGTTTCAGTTCAAGGACGTGCAACCCGGGGCGTAACCCTGGTAAGATTGTACAAAGGTGATTTAATCTCCTCATTTGCACTGGTTGAATGATGAACGTACCCATCCATGGTGGTCGACTAATAGAGATGGAATTGAGAGGCAAATCCCCGGTGGATTTCAGTGTTAACTTAAATCCGTGGGGTCCGCCTCAAATATTAAAGGAACACTGGAATGATTGGTTTCGGTATGTTTCCTATTATCCCCCTCTTGATTGGGAATTTTATCAAAAAAGGATAGCCCTGCTTTATAATTTGGATCAAAACCTGATTCTTCCCTTCAATGGCGCAACCCAGGGTATTTATTTTATCGCCCGTCGTCATCAGGCTAAAAAAATCTTTGTTATAGAGCCATGTTTTACTGAATATGCTCGTGCTTTTAATTTAGAAGGAAAAACAGTAATCCATAGTAATCTTTTGTTCCGAGAAGGATTCCATAGCATAATGTCTCGTATAGAAAGGGAAAGCCCGGATCTAATCGTATTAGGGAATCCTGGTAATCCCTTAGGTCAATGTCTTTCAAAAAAGGAAAGGCTCATTTTATACCATTGGTGTCGAGAGAAAAAGGTGGCATTGTTGGTTGATGAAGCATTTCAAGAGTTTATTCAGGAAAAAACTTCTTTTTTACCACAATTGAACGGTGAGGACCAAACCTTAATCATCATCCGCTCTCTTACAAAATATTATTCCTTAGCTGGATTGAGGGGAGGCTTTATAGTGGCTAACCCATCATTGGTTGAGGAGTGGAAAATGGCTCTTGAACCCTGGAGTATAAATACGCTTTTGGCTGTAACTTTAGATTTGCTTGCCAGTATCGATCTTGGTGAATTTCATTCCCTTACGTTGCAGGAACTACGTAATGAAAAACGATATATTGAAGAGAGCCTAGGGAAACTCTTTAACCTTTTTGAACTTCAACCTTCAGTAGTAAATTTTTATACGATAAGAATCAAAGCCCAGACAAGTTGCTTCTATTCTTTCCTTCAAAACCAAAAGCTCATTGTGCGCTTTTTGGGTGATTTTTGGGGAATGTCTAATGATTTTTTCCGGTTTTCAGTTCGGACTCACGAAGAGAATATAAAATTAATTCAGGTGATAAATGAATATGCCCGAACCTTATAAAAAAACAGTTCTGATCTTGGGAGGAGCCCGGAGCGGAAAAAGTTCTCTTGCGCATCAAATGGCTCGAGATAGTGGCTTACCAGTAATTTATTTAGCAACCGGAGTGGTTACCGATATGGAAATGAAGGAAAGAGTTCAAAAGCATCGGAATTCTCGTCCTCAATCGTGGTTAACCAGAGAGACTCCCTATGGTTTCAGTCATATCGATGAAAACTGGACTGGAAAGGCAATTTTGCTGGATTGCGTTACATTTCTGGTTAACAATCTGTTATTACGAGAAGACAAAGAAGAAGCAGCCTATCACCAACTTCTTAATGAATTCATTTATCTTTTTGAAAAACAACAACGAGAGGGTTTTTACTTTTTAATGGTGAGTAATGAGACGGGAATGGGGATTGTGCCTGAATACCCTCTGGCGAGAACCTTTCGTGATCTCCAAGGTCGCGTTAACCAATGGTTGGCAACTAAAGTTAACCAGGTCTACTTAGTAGTTGCCGGCATTCCAGTGAAGATAAAGGGAGAGATATAATGGAATCTAGCCGTTCCGCGATTAAACCAAAGATTTGGCATTATTGGTTTGTTGCCATGAGTTTTTTAACTTGCATTCCGGTCCCAAAATTTAATTATCAAAACGGAGATCTTTCCCGAGCAGCTGTTTTTTTCCCTATTGTTGGAGGGTTAGTAGGAGCATTCAGCTATGGATTATATTATCTCCTTCGGTTTGTCAACGCTGGGAATTGGTTAATCGCTTTGGTGTTAGTCGCTACCTCATTAGTTTTAACTCGAGGATTGCATCTTGATGGATGGGCTGATGTTTGTGATGCGCTTTTTTCAACTCAGGACCTGAAAAGAAGGCGAGAAATTCTCAAAGATAGTCATCTTGGAACTTTTGGTGTAACTGGAATATTTCTATTATTAAGCTTTAAGGTAATAGTACTGGGGGGAAATTTTCTACCAATTTATTTAATCATTGCCCCAATGGCAGGAAGAACCGCTGCTTTAATAATTGGAGGGCTTTTCCATCCCTTTCGTCAAGAGAAAAAGAGTCTTGGAGAAGAATTTATTGGTCAGATCCCAAGGTGGGTAATGGGGACTTGGCTTGGGGTTATAATGCTGTTTCCCTGGTTTTTGGGGTGGCATTACTATCCTTTCAAAGCAGCCTTGATTTTTTTTGTTGGCTGGTTATTCAGTAAAATGATGGAAAGAGGTTTTCGGGGACTTAGTGGTGATGCTGTAGGAGCAATTATAGAGCTTGTTGAAACCCTTTTTTTATATTTAGGGAGGATATAAACAGGAATGAAACGCGCATGGTGTCCGGGTAGTATGGGAGAATTAGTTCAAGGAACCTGGGAAGGCAAGGAAGTACTCATATCTTTGACCATTGACCGTTTCTCAGAAATAGAAGTTGATTTGGTTGAAAGGGTTGATCCAAAAAGCAGGGAACACATGCAAGAGCTTTGGAAGAGCAAACGTGCCATGGAGCTAATTCTTCAAGAATGGGGATTGAGTAGAATAGCGGAAAAAATTGTGTTTCGAAGGTGCCACTCAATTCCAGAAGGAAAAGGATATGCTTCAAGTACCGCGGACATTGCTGCCCTTATAGCAGCTTTGGCACTTCTTGTGGAGCGGGATTTGTATGAAGAGGACATTGCTCGGATTGCTTTAAAGATCGAACCTTCGGATGGTATTTTTTTTTCAAAAATGTGTATTTTTGACCACCTGGATGGATCAATTTTGGTACGTTTTCCAGTTCCTAGATATTTGGGAGTAGTAGGCGTAGAATTGCCCGGTGTTCTCGATACTCTCTCGGTGGACCGTAGGAGAATGAGAGCTCAATGGGAAAAGTACCAAAAGGATCTCTCAGAGGCTTTTGGTTGTGCTCAGCGGGGTCTAGAGGAAAACGATTTATCCCTTTTGGGGAGAGCAGCGACTCTGAGCAGTTGGATTGCTCAGTCATTTTTTCCAGAACCTATTTATGAAAAACTAATTGAAATCTGTTCTTCTATCGGTGGATTAGGCATAAACCGAGCCCATACAGGAAAGGCTTTTGGGATTCTTTTTGATACTCGGGTATATCCTCCGAAGAAAATGCTTCAACGAGCAAAGGAAGCTTTGAGAAATGAAAAAGCAGACGTTTTTTATAATAAAGTCATTTCCGGAGGAGCAAGGGTGATGAATATATGAAGGAAATTATTTTTTTAAGACATGGAGATACCGATGCGACTGAGAACCATTACTTCGCTGGTTGGAGCGACCTCCCACTTACCAAAAAAGGTGAGAAAAGGATAAAAGCGGCAAAAGAAATTCTAAAAAATTATGAGTATTTGGAAATTTGGTCAAGCCCCCTCATCCGGACACGACAGACAGCTCAGATAGTTGTAAATTCTAATTATTCGATTCAATACACCGAGGACATTAAAGAAAGATCTTTTGGCGAGTGGGAGGGAAAGAACTGGGAACTACTTGAGCAAGAATTTCCCAATCAAATCAAAAAGTGGAAGGAAAGCCCCTTGGAATTTACCCCCCCACTGGGAGAAAGCTTTGCAGATGTTTTGCTTAGAGTAAAAAGGTTTTGGCAAACACTTCAAGATAAAAACAACGGTAACTATTTAGTTGTAACCCATGCTGGTGTTATTCGATGTTTGTTGGTTCTTCTAACCGGGATGACTTTTGAAAATAGTTTTCATTTATTACTGAACCCCGGAGTGATAATAAAAGTTCGTGATGATTCGGGATTTTTCCAAGTAACGGGGATTATTAACCATGAGGATTTATGATGCTGAATGCAATTCGATTAATATGCGGCTTTGCTCTTGATGGATTATTTGGAGATCCTCAGGGAAAATGGCATCCAGTAGTTCTTATCGGCAAGATAATCAATAGCCTGGAAAGGTTGCTTTTTCCGAAGAAAAGAAACTTTAAACGTGAATTTTTTATGGGTTTTATATTGGTTATTCTCATGGCTGGAGGGATGGGGATACTGTATTATTTTCTTAGCCGATGGTTGAGGCAATACCTTTCGTTAGCCTTCTGGGCGTTAGAAATATATTTAATTTTTAGCTTTACAGCATATCGGACATTAATAAAAAGAGTAAACAATGTGAAGCTAGCATTGGAGCAAGACAATATTGAGGGAGCTCGTCAGAGATTAAAGCACTTGGTGGGGAGAGATACCGAACATTTTTCCGAGAAAGAAATAGTTCGTGCCGGGATAGAATCGCTTGCCGAAAGCTTTAGTGACGGAATTCTAGCTCCGCTATTTTACACCGCTCTTTTTGGTGCTTTGGGTGGATTAATTTATAAAATTTCTAATACTTTGGATTCAATGCTGGGATATAAAAATTCCCGGTATTACTTTTTTGGTTTTGCTTCTGCTCGATTTGATGATTTGATGAACATTATCCCCTCTCGGCTCAGTGTTGTTATGATTGGGATTTCCGCCATGATTTTGGGTAAATTTTGGAAGGGGGTTTTCCAATATTCCTTGCGTGACGCAAGAAAGCATCCGAGCCCAAATGCCGGTTGGCCCGAAAGCGCTTTGGCCGGTGCCTTAGGTGTTCAATTAGGAGGCGCTAATTATTATGGGGGCAAACGCGAAGAATACCCATTTTTAGGAGAGCCACTTATAGAACTGATTCCGGCGCGCATTGATGAAGCTCTCATCGTCATTCGGTTTTCTACTTATGTAGGAGTTTTGGTTTGTAGTTTGTTTTCAATAATAATATGGATGCTTTAAAAGCCCTTTTTAAAAAAAGAAACCACGAGTTTTATGATAATATACCTTTTTCGAATTTGTTGTATAATCGTTCTGTTCTATGTAGGAAATTCACTGATAGCCAAAGCAAAATAAGTGAAAAGTGAAAGCAATTTAAGACATAAAAACACCAAAAAAGCGCATCTCTTTTGCTAAGGAGAGGTGTTGAGGGCATCGATTATGAATAAACTTTTATTCCACCGGTGCCAAAAGGGAAACTTAAAAATTTATTTTAACTGTTTGATACTACTATAAAACGAGGACTTATGCTGATATGGAAAACCATAAGAGAAGAAGCGGCTTGATGTATGAACACGAACAGTATGAACCTAGTAAGCTTAGAAAACAGATTATCTTATCTATTTTAATCAGCTTAGGGACTACAATTTTTATTTTCTCGATTATTTCCTTTCGAGGGATTTCAATTGACCTGTCGGTTTTTCGCGTGGAATGGTTAGTATGTGGGATCATATTTCTAATATTGGCCTGGATTGTTGACGCTGTGCGAGTGTATCTCAGCTCGAGAGCTTGGAACAAGACAATTACTTTTGGACAGGCACTAAAAACAGTCCTTTCCGGGTATTTTATGTCAACTATTACTCCATCGGCTACCGGGGGTACGCCTGCCCAAATGTATGTTCTTGGCCGTTCGGGCCTTACCTGGGGTGAAGCCGGAAGCTTAGTAGTAGTCTGTGGTATCCTCTATCAAGTCAGCCTCCTTCTTTTAATTGTTGTCTTTATTTTTCTCTTTGATATTCGAGTTGCCTTACAAGGCATTCTTCTTAAGCTGCTCTATACCTTTGCAATATTCTACTCGATCATCATGTTCTTGTTGTTTTACTTTCTATACCGTCCTCAAGTTCTGTACCGTCTCACCAATTGGGGGATTAACTTTGTAAAGCGATACTTCCGAAAGGCAAAGTTTTCTGAGGCAGCGGTTCGAGCCTGGGTTGAGGAATTTTTTGATGACTTTCGTAGAGGATTTTCAATTCTATTTCTTAAAAAACCTCAATATTTAGCTTGGAATCTTGGCTGTTACATTATTTATTTTATACTATTTTTCTCAGTAGGGTTTTGCATTCTTAAGGCCTTAGGGGTGAATTCTCCCTATTTAAGAGTTATCAGCGCCCAAATTCCACTGTACTATATATTTGGTTTTATTCCTACTCCGGGAGCTAGTGGTGGGGTAGAGCTCACAGTGACTTCAGTTTTTCTTCGTTTCGCTGGACCCCAAAGGGTAGGGATGTATATTTTATTATGGCGAATTGCTACATTTTATTTTCCACTCTTTCTAGGAGGATATGCTTTTTTTCGAATCATTACCGGTACGAAAAAACCTACGGTTGAAAAATATTGTTCTCAATTACCAAGGGAAGAAAAGAACGATTAAGAATTTTAATTAGTGGGTATTTGTTCTATAAAAAAGGAAAATAAGGTGAAAATCAAACCGACCTTTGAAAAGAATAAAATAACCAAAAAAATCTGCTACTCAATTGTTATAAGTTTAGGAACGATGGTTTTTATTTTTTCATATTTTTCCTATCGAGAAACTACCGTGCCAGACTTGTCATTTAAAATAATACCCCTGATTGCCGGTGCGCTTTGCATGATAGGAGCCTGGATTTTTGATGCACTAAGAATTTTTATAACAGTTCGAGCATGGGGGAAAGCCATACTTTTTCGTGATTCTCTCCGATCAGTTCTTTCGGCATATTTTATGTCTTCAATTACACCATTTATGATAGGCGGAGGCCCTGCCCAAATGTATGTTCTTGGCCGTTCGGGCCTTACCTGGGGTGAAGCCGGAAGCTTAGTAGTAGTCTGTGGTATCCTCTATCAAGTCAGCCTCCTTCTTTTAATTGTTGTCTTTATTTTTCTCTTTGATATTCGAGTTGCCTTACAAGGCATTCTTCTTAAGCTGCTCTATACCTTTGCAATATTCTACTCGATCATCATGTTCTTGTTGTTTTACTTTCTATACCGTCCTCAAGTTCTGTACCGTCTCACCAATTGGGGGATTAACTTTGTAAAGCGATACTTCCGAAAGGCAAAGTTTTCTGAGGCAGCGGTTCGAGCCTGGGTTGAGGAATTTTT
This sequence comes from Atribacter sp., assembly GCF_035418125.1. Classification (NCBI taxonomy): domain Bacteria; kingdom Pseudomonadati; phylum Atribacterota; class Atribacteria; order Atribacterales; family Atribacteraceae; genus Atribacter; species Atribacter sp. The sequence continues at coordinate 18,252 of NZ_DAOLQM010000007.1, forward strand.
TGATGACTTTCGTAGAGGATTTTCAATTCTATTTCTTAAAAAACCTCAATATTTAGCTTGGAATCTTCTTTTTTATAATTTACGCTACATAGCAATATTTATGGTGGCTTTTTGGGTTTTATGGTCTCTGGGGATATTGGTACATCCAATTAAAGTTATCGGCATACAAATTCCGCTTAATTACATTTTTTCTTTAATGCCTACACCTGGTTCCAGTGGTGGTGTTGAGGCATCAATTGCATCGGTTTTTGTGTCCTATACAGCAGTTCAACGAATCGGAATATTTGTAATTTTATGGAGGATAATAACATTTTATTTTCCACTGATTGTAGGTGGGATTAATTTTTTTCAAACCGTATTGAAATCCAAACCAACCATTTTACCCGAGACAAATAAAGCCAGCGAATGATCTTAACACAATGAAAAACGACTAACGACAATCATCCAACTTTTATATTACTTACAAACCCACCTTTTTTCACCACAAAAGATAGATTTTAGGTGTTACAAAGCTTGCTTTTATCTTCGTTGTGGGGGGAAAAGACCAGGTTGTATGAAGGTAAGTATATTTGAATGAATAGTACAAAATTTTTCTGTAAAATAAAGACAGGCTTATAAATAAATTCGAAAATTACAAAGCGGTGAATTAGGTGAAATCGTATCCAAACTTTCAAATTCTTTATTATTCTACAGTTGATTCGACAAATCAATTAGCTCGTCAATTTGCTGAGCAGGGGGAAACTAAAGAATTGTTGGTAGTGGCCGATCAACAAACCGCTGGGAGGGGCAGGGGTGGAAAACGCTGGCTCTCGGTCCCCAGGGAATGTTTAACTTTTTCTTTGTTGCTCAGGCCGGTGAATAAGAATGCCGAACATTGTCCACAACTTGCTTTAATTCTTGGTTTAAGCTTGGCACAGGCCATGGAAAAACTGGGCTTTCATCCGCAACTTAAATGGCCTAACGATGTTTATTTGAATGAGAAAAAAATAGCCGGAATTTTATTAGAAAATGCTGTTCGATCTGATCGATTACAATGGGTAATTGCCGGTGTTGGTGTAAATATAAACGTCAAAAAAGATAACTTTCCTCAAAAACTTCGAGAAATAGCAACTTCTCTTTTCATAGAAGGGAAAAAAGAAATTGCTACCGATTTATTTCTGCAGGAATTTTTAACAATTTTTTCTTCTTGGTATTGTAATTGGATAAATAATAACAAAATACAACACCTGCTTGAAGAGTACACTAGACGTTCCATGGTATTGGGACGTTTAGTAACCTACGAAAAACAGGGAAAGAGATATCAGGCTCGAGCAGAAAGAATTGATGAAAATGGAGGGCTTTGGGTGATTCGCGAGGAAGAAAGACATCGATTATCCTGGGGCGAAGTTTCAATAGCTTCGAATAATAAAACTCAGACACAATTGAACTTCGGGTCCGATGGGGGAGAAACACGGTGAATCTTTCTCCTCGTAATCTCGTAAGGAGTGCTTTTTTATGTGCAATTGCAGTGGTCACAACCCAATTGATTCGATTTGGTTCGGCGATCGTCCCATTTAGCCTGCTTCCGGGAATTTATGTATTGGGAACTCTTGTATTTACACCCCTTGAAAATGGTTTCGGATGGATGATTTATATTCTATTAGGATTAATGGGTGTTCCGGTATTTGCCACTCCACCTTATGGTGGCCCCAGTTACATCTTAAAACCTACCTTTGGTTTCCTCCTGGGTTATTTATTTCTTTCTCCTTTGTTTTCCTGGATGGTACAAAAAAGAAGAAAAGCAAGTTTTTATTATTTACTTTTTTTGAGTTTTGCCGCGGTAAGTTTACCATACATACCCGGACTTGTTTATTTGTGGGTGATTATGAAATTCATTGTACAAGCGCAAATTTCATTTGGATATACCTTAAAAACCGGATTTCTACCCTTTATCGGGGGAGATATTTTAAAGGCTATTGTTGTATTTTTAATCGTATGGAAAGCCAAACCATTGCGAGGAAAATAGAAAAAAAGATTTGGAAGATAGACTCTCATGTCACCAAGTGGTATGAGATGAGGATGACTACTTATCTAAAACCGTCATTGCGAGGAATTCAACTGTTCCTTTGTTGGACGTTGTGGCAATCTCATCCACTCGCTTCTTCATTCTAAGGAGCGTATTTTGCGACGTAAGAATCTCATCCCTTTAAAGTATTTTTAAAAAATAAAGAAATACAAAAGACGAGATCCTCACGCGGGAAAACACCAATCTGGATGACGCCATTTTTTGCTTGTTACTATATTTTAGAAATAGGAATCAATCTCCCCCCTTAGCAAGGAAGGCAGGGTGAATTTGAAAGAATTCTAAAGAAAGCGAATCCTTCTCGTTCTCCCTTTCGCCAAAGGGAGATATCGATGTAAAAGGAATTTATTACGCCCCTACAGGGAAACATAATTTTGTAGGATCTTGAGTTATAAAGCCCGCAAATGGATTTTCAGAATAGATATATGATGATATATTATAAAATGATTGAAGTTAAATATCGGGGGATAGTCCTGGGGAGGGATTGGTTTGAATCATATCACTCTTGGGTTTCTTGCTAGCCTTATTGCTGGCTGTGCGACAGGAATTGGAGCCATTCCAGTTCTTTTTTTTCGAAAACAACATTTTTCTCATCGCTTAAAAGACCTTCTTTTGGGATTTGCAGCGGGAGTGATGTTAGCTGCAACTGCCTTCAGCTTGTTAGTTCCAGCTATTGCAATTGGCGGGGTATGGATTGCTGTAATTGGGATTATAATCGGGGCTCTTCTTTTAGATGGTGTTGATAAAGCCATCCCCCATGAGCATTTTGAAATGGGTCGAGAAGGGGCAAGCTCGAACCTTCGTCGTATTTGGCTTTTTGTTTTGGCGGTTACAATTCACAACTTTCCCGAAGGTATGGCGGTTGGAGTTAGTTTTGGAACCCAGAATATTTCTAATGGACTAACCGTTGCTACTGCCATTGGTCTACAAAATATTCCCGAGGGTCTAGCGGTAGCAATATCCCTAGTTGGTGCGGGATATAATCGTGCTGTGGCTTTTGGATATGCCCTTCTTACTGGTTTGGTTGAGCCGATTGGAGGGCTTTTGGGAATATCTTTGGTCACCTTTATGCATTGGTTTCTTCCTTTGGGGATGGCTTTGGCTGGTGGTGCTATGTTATTTGTTATCAGCGATGAAGTTATACCTGAAACCCATCACGGGGTTCACTCCCGTCTTTCTACTTATGCTTTAATGATTGGCTTTATTATTATGATGACTTTAGATAACCTTTTCGGTTAGAAAAATGGAAAGTCTAGCTGAAAAACCCAAAAAAGGAGCTCGGATTTTAATTGTTGAAGATGATCCGAAGATTTCTCGATTATTAGAGCTGGAACTTAAACATGAAGGATTTCTCATTCATCGTTCAAGTATGGGTGAAGTGGCAGTTGAAGATTTTTACTCTTTCCAGCCCGATTTGATAATTTTAGATATTATGCTTCCCGACATTGATGGTTGGGAGGTTGCCAAAAGGATACGTCTCCTTTCGGAAACGGTTCTCATTCTTATGCTAACTGCCAGAGGAGAAGTTGATGATCGGGTGAGGGGGTTGCGGTCGGGTGCGGATGATTACTTAGTTAAGCCTTTTGCAATTGAAGAGCTTTTGGCTCGAATAAATGCTTTACTACGACGGGCTGGACATACCACCAGAGTGGCTTTTCAAATTGGAAATTTGCACATTGATCCCCAATCCTATCAAGTTCATCTTGGAAATCGGGAAATTATCTTAACCAAAACCGAATTTGATTTACTCCTTTTTTTGGTTCACAACGTAGGCATTGTTCTTTCCCGAGAGAAAATTTTGCAAAACGTCTGGGGACCGGATTTTTTTGGTACTCCAGGGGTTGTTGAAGTATATATGAATTATCTCAGAAAGAAGTTGGGTGGCGAGGGGAAAAGGATTAAGACTGTTCGAGGGGTTGGTTATACTTTTATGAAGGACTGAGCCAAAAAATGAAACTTTCAGTTCGCATGACGTTATTCAATTTTATTTGCTTGTTTGCTCTAACTTTATTGGCTTTTTCAATTTTATATGGCTTTTCTCGAAAAAGTATATTGACTTCAGAAGAAGAAGATATTTTCCGTCGCTCTCAAGCGGGCGGTATGAGGATGATGCATGGTTTAATGGCACGGGGCAGGGCATTTCCTGGTGATTTTCTAGTTGGGACGCGGGACAATCAGACCCTTAAGGTGGTACAAAACCCCTGGGATCTTGATCCACAGTTATGGAAGGAGGGTCTGGTCGAGAGAGACGGGGAGCATTTTCTTTTTGTTTCAATTGATCGATCTGGGGGAGATTATTTATTGGGGAAAAATGTCAGCACCTCGATTCGTTCTTTAGAGCGAATTCGAATAGTTGCCTGGTATTTAATACCAATTTTAGCAGGTTTAGTTTTATTTGTTGGTTATTTTTTATCCGAATACTGGTTAAAGCCTTTACGGGAATTGAACCGAACCCTCTATAAAATGAGCTCAGAAAATTTATCCTCCCGCTTTTCAGTGGCTTCGACATTGGATGAAATAGAGGAATTAAAGTTAGCACTCAACAAAATGTTACATTCCTTTGAACAAGGATATTTAATTCAGAAAAGGTTTGTTTCCAATGTTTCCCATCAGCTAAGGACCCCTTTGAGTTCAATTATTGGTTATATTCAAATGCTACAAAGGTGGGGAGATGAAAATCCAGAGGTACGTAAAGAAGCCATCGATGCCATAGAAAAAACTGCTCAGGAGATGAAAGAATTGACCGAGAGTTTGCTTTCTCTCAGTCGTACCGGTCATATTACAGAAATGACAGATATTGCCCTGGATTTAGTGATAAAATCAATTGTCGAGCAATGGCAGACAAAAAACCCTCAGCGACTATTTCGCCTTTTTATTAATGCATCACCTCATCTTAAAATTTCAGTGGACCATTTAAAAATTTTAATGGATGTTTTGTTAGACAATGCCCTGAAGTATTCAATGGAGCAGATTGATATCACTATTGACGAAAAAAATATAATCGTTAGAGATTATGGTCCTGGAATTCCCGCAGAGATCCAAGCTCGATTGGGTGAGCGGTTTCTTCGAGGTCGAAATACCGTTGAAAAGCCGGGGTGGGGCGTTGGTCTTTCTCTGGCTTTCGAAATTGCCGATAAGTTTGGATGGAAGCTGTTTTTCGAAAATGCAACTCCAGGTCCTGGATTAAAGGTTTTGATGGTTTTTTCTCCAAATCAAACCATTGCATCCGATAATAAGTGACTGAATTTTTGTGGTTTTTCTATTATTTAATTATTGATTGTCGCAACGTTCCCAATTAAGCAGGAATTCCTCTTTCTTTTTTAATTCAAGAAAAGCAAAGGTTTCATGGAGTCTGTGCAAGGGAACTCGAAATCGAATTTTACCGAGGTTGGGGTTTAACTCAAGATATTTTTTGCTCCGACAGAAATAAATAAGCTGGTTTACCATCAGCTGAAAACTGGTCGGATTAATTGTAAGAACGAATTCAGCCGTAAGTTCCTTTTCTATAATGCCGGAGCTTTCTAAAACCATCTCAGCAGCTTGCTGATAGGCATTGATAAGGCCTCGAACTCCTAACTTTTTTCCACCAAAATATCGAGTGACAATAACCAGAAGATTGGTAAGGTTGCTGCGTAAAATCGATCCCAGAATTGGACGACCAGCAGTTCCATGTGGTTCACCAGCATCGGTAGAAAACTCAAGTGGTGGGTTGTGACCAAGGCGCCAAGCGTAACACCAGTGGCTGGCATCGGGATAAAGAGATTGAATTTGGAGTATTTTTTCACGAACCATTTCTTGATAGGTTACTGAAAAACTATGGGCTATAAATCTTGACCGATCAACCACCAACTCAGAGATGCTTTCTTTTTCAATTGTCAAATACTTATGAATTTCCTTTTCCATAGCCAGTATTAATGGTATCATACTTTCAATATTTTTGCGGAGAAGGTCATGGATGTTTTAATAAAGCGAAAAAAGGGAATCCTTAGGATTCTTTTTGTAAGTTTCTTCCAAATTGGAGCTTTTACCTGGGGAGGGGGATATGCTATGGTTCCTTTAATACAGAGGGAACTGGTTCAAAAGAAGCGACTCATGAATGATGAAGATTTTATTAACATTTTATCGATAGCCCAAAGCTTCCCAGGAGCTATTGCTATTAATACGGCTGGTTTAGTTGGGAACCGGCTGGCTGGTTTTCCAGGGCTATTGGTAGCTATTTTAGGCTCGGTGCTTCCGTCGTTCACAGTCATGATTATGGCGGCAACCATATTATTTCATTTTGGTGATTTGGTTCTCGTGCAAAGATTTTTTCGAGGAGCGGTCCCAGCTATTGTCGCATTGATTGCGACTGGAATTTTTTCTATTGCCAAAAGAGCTCTCAAGCAACGTTTCGATCTTATCTTGTCCGGCGTCCTTTTTGTTTTAGTCTTGGTCTTTGATTTTCATCCCTTTTGGATTATTTTAATTGGAGCGCTAACCGGTTTAGTGAGGAAATCTTGATTTACTTTCATCTTTTTTTAGCTTTTGTTCGTATCGGCTTTTTAGCTTTTGGAGGAGGGATTGCCGTTCTTCCTTTGATCCAGAAAGAAATTGTTGATACTTATCAATGGTTAACCACCACCCAATTTCTGGATTTAGTTACACTATCCGAGCTTACCCCAGGTCCAATTGCTATTAATTCTGCTACTTTTGTTGGATATAGAATCGGAGGAGTATTTGGTGCAGCGATTGCTACCGGAAGCTTTTGTCTCCCATCAATTGGTTTTATTTTATTTATTTCTAAGTTTTTAAGTGCGTTTGAAGGTAATGATAAAGTTCAGAAAATAATGAAAGGACTTCGGCCTTCGGTCATAGCACTTATGTCATTAGCTGGTTATTCGATTGCTCAAAATGGAATCATAGACTGGTTTGCTGTCGGTTTAAGTGTGGTTTCCTTTATCCTGGTTTGGAAAAATATAATCGATCCAATTTTTATGCTGATTTTAGCCGGATTAGCCGGAATAGTTTATTATCGATAGAGGTTTACCAAGAAGAGTTTAAGCAATGATCACGTAAGACGAGATAATTTTTTAGGGTTAGTTTATAGGTATAACGGATGGTTGAAATTGCTGTTGCTTGAATTTCTTCATTAGTAAAAGTGAGGGTATTTCCAGGGTCAACCCACGCCCCTTCGGGTGGTAGCGGGTTTTTTAGCGAAACATCCATAAAAGAAATCATATACAGTGGTTTAATGTGTATTGATCCTTTTTCATTCCAATCAGCAAGAAAATAAGGGGTTGGAGGGCCAGGGTAATAAGGGAGATCACCAATGCCTTTTAAACTACTGGTAGCGCCACCTCCGGCATCTCCGTTTAAAGTAAAACCATTTCCTAAAATAATTGGAACCTCAAAAGGATTTATGTTCTCTGGTAGGGAGCCAAAAATGCCTAAATAACTAATCAAACTATTGCTCGGAGCCTCATACCGGTAAGTAGGAAAATCAATCATCAACGGAGGTGACCCTACTCCACTTAACACTTCAGAGGAAAATTCTTCCCAATATTCAAAAAAAATAATTTGATTTTCTTGATCATAGGAAGAGGAGTTTCCTTGACATCCTGATGATAGGATTAGAAAGAAAATTAAGAGTAAAATCCAAAGATTCTTCATAATATCCCTCCTTAGATGTTATGTTGTCCATTAAAAAGATTGAGCATGGTTAAAAAACGATATTCAGCAATAAAGAATAAAATTAAAAGGAACCAGAAAGAAGGGCTAAGGGTATTAGGAGCTATTGGGTTAACGCCTTTTTGCTGACAAATTTCTTTAAAAAAGATACAATAAGTTGCTGGGAAAATTACTTGTCCAGTGTTTGGAATACGTCGTTTATTATAGTGTTCTGTTTAAAAATTGTATATATTTTCATTCCATTTTACCATGGGAGATTGTGGTCCACACATTGTTAAATCAATCTGCAAGGAAAGTTGATGATCTGACCATACAAGGTTACTACCTTAAATCCAATCGAAATAGGTGGCAAAAAAACTGATGATTAAAATTATGGATCGCTATATAGCCCGCGAAAGCCTAACTGGCATGTTTACCTGGGTAGGTGCAGTAACCATTGTTATGTTGGTGGGAATTTTGTTTGAACTTGCTGACTTTTTTGTCAATAAACAAGTTCCTCTCTTAATTACATTAGAAATATTGTTATTGTATATCCCCGCCCAAATGGTACTTACTTTTCCGATCTCTTATCTTTTAGCTTCTGAACTTCATTTAGGAAGACTGGGGAGAGAAAGCGAGATGGTAGCCATTGAAGCATGCGGTGTTAGTTTGAAAAGGATACTGCTTCCTTATTTGATAGTCTCGATTTTAGTTAGTATAGGTTCTTATTACTTTAATGATATCATAGTTCCTGAGTCGAATCATAAAGCACAGGTGCTAATGCGTGAGTATGTTTATAAAAAAGGACCCCCGAAAATCCAGCAAAATGTTTTTTTTAGAGATGCTGAAAACCGATATTTTTATGTGAATGAATTGGACAATGAAACCTGGGAAATGAAAAAAGTGATTATTTATGATTTAAAGGATCAAAAAGAGTTTCCGGATGTTATCACTTCCCAAAGTGCTTTTTGGCTGGAAGATCGTTGGTTGTTGAAAGAGGGAGTAGTTCATCGATATAATGATACCGGATATCTTCTGCAGGAAATAGAATTCAATGAGATGGAGATTGATATGAAGGAAGAGCTGCAGGAGTTTTTTGAAAACCAACGGGCTCCTGAGGAAATGTCAACCAGAGAGCTACGCAAACAGATTGAAATATTGAAGCAATCGGGAGCCCAAGTTGATGAATTCGAAACTGCTTATTTTTTGAAATATTCTCTTCCTTTTTCAGCTTTAATGTTTATTATGATTGGACTGCCTTTCGGTATCCAAAGAGGCCGAGATACAAGAGCACTAGGTGTTATAGTGACCGTTATCTTAGCTTTTGTTTTTTATATGATGTTATCAATATTTCGTTCATTGGGACGGGGTGGTATCATGGAACCCTGGTTAGCTGCTTGGATGCCTAATATAATTTTTGGTTCAATGGGATTATTTTTATTTTTAGGCATCGAAAGAAAGTGAGG
>NZ_DAOLQM010000008.1:0-26093 GCF_035418125.1 Atribacter sp.
AATGAAATAGATGGAATATGGGAGAAAAAAGAGAAGGAAATCATGAGTATTTAGATTTTGGAATCCATCATGTTGCCATTATTATGGATGGGAATGGTCGTTGGGCACAAGCTCGAGGGAAACCGAGATTAGAAGGTCATCGGCAGGGAGTTGAGACCGTTCGGATGGTGGTTAAAGAAACCTGGGATGAGAAAATCCCTTTTCTCACCCTCTATTCTTTTTCTACCGAGAATTGGCGACGACCAATAAATGAAGTACAAGGACTGATGCAAATCTTTATCGAGGCAATAGATCGTTATGCTGATGAATTGCATCAGAATCAGGTAAAAGTTCGATTTATAGGGAAAAAAGAAGGTTTTCCTGGTCATTTAACTGAACGAATGGAGAACCTGGAGAAATTGACCGGACAAAATCAGGGTTTAACTTTGAATTTAGCTCTAAATTATGGAGGGAGGGACGAGATTATAAGAGCGTTTCAGAAATTTCTCCAAAGTTCATTGAATCAGGAAAGAGAAATTGGTGAAGATTCCTTTCGTCAATTTCTCGATACCGAGAATCAACCTGATCCCGATCTCTTAATCCGAACTGGTGGAGAAAAGCGCTTAAGTAATTACTTACTCTGGCAATTGGCTTATAGCGAGCTCTATTTTACCGAGATTCTATGGCCTGATTTTTCGTATCAAGACTATCATCAAGCACTTGCTGATTTTATCAGCCGAAAAAGAAGATTTGGGGGATTAGGCTAAGAGGTGACCAAATTTTCCCAGCCGACGGAATTTAAACTGAGGACCTTCAGTATTCTTTTAGCTTTGCCTCCTTTCTTATTCCTAATAGTATATCATGACCTAACCTTGATAGCGGTTTTTGCTGCTCTTTCGGTTTTCACTTTTCAAGAGTATATGCAGATGGTTCATTGTAAAATCCCCCATCGATTTACCAATGTGTTAATCACCATAGCTATGATTTTATTTTACCTTTCTTTCCTTTATCCTCATTCATTGATACCGATTGGTTGGTATATTTTCTTTATTCTTTTAGTTTGGTGGAGTTTTTACGATCGATCCAGAATAGTTGAACGGATTAGTTTTTTCTTTTTTGGAATTGTTTATTGTATCGGGCTTCCTTTTTTTTGGATAAAAACTGGTCTCGATTATGGTCGATGGATTCTGGTTGGTTTTGCTTGTATTGTCTGGTTAAATGATATTGGTGCGTATCTTGTTGGTAAAAAGTGGGGCCAACACAAAATAGCTCCCGCAATTAGTCCTGGTAAAAGCTGGGAGGGATTATGGGGAGGAATTGCCCTGAGTTGTGGAGGAGCCCTATTTTTAAAAATATTTTTTCTATCTGGTTGGACAGTCTATCAATCTCTATTGATCGGATTGATAATAGCCGTGGTCGGTTTTATTGGAGATCTCTTTGAATCATCGATGAAAAGAGAATATCAATTAAAAGATTCTGGACAATTCTTGCCCGGTCATGGAGGATTCCTTGACCGATTTGATTCCTTTTTTTTTGTAGCCCCAATGATTTATTTTATTCAAACTTGGTGGGGAGGCTAAGATGAGAGTTGCAGTAATTGGATCGACGGGTTATTTGGGAGAGCAGATTTGTAATGTTCTCTCTAATTTTCCCGAATTTGAAGTGAAGGTATTAGTTGCGAATGTAAACTGGGAAAAACTCATTCAACAAGCCCGAAGTTTTCGAAATCCATCAATTTATCTTGTCAATCCTGAAGCCAATTTTCGAGCTGCTGGTGATTTAAAAGAATCGGAGATTGAGGTTTTAAAAAACCGAGATGAAGTTAAAGAAATACTTTTAGGAAATTCTGTAGATGGAATATTTTTTGCGTTGTCGGGGGTTGATTGGATTGACCTTTTTTATGATTTATTAATCACCAATAAGACCATTTGGATGGCAACCAAAGAAATCATCGTTGCTGGAAGCGAGCTTTGGAAAGGCGAAAGAGATTTAAGCCAACATAAAAATCTCATAGCACTGGATAGCGAGCATAATGCTCTCCATCAACTCATTCAAGGTCAAAACAAAGAACATATTGCCAAGATTTACCTCACAGCTTCAGGAGGAGCGTTTTATGAATGGCAGGGAGATCTGAATGAAATTACTCCTGAAATGGCTCTCTCGCATCCTAATTGGAAAATGGGAACCAAGATAACTATTGATTCAGCGAACTTAATTAATAAAGGTTTAGAAGTGATTGAAGCCAATTGCCTTTTTCGTTTTCCTTATTCTCAAATTGATGTTCTCATCCAAAGGGAAAGTGTTATTCATGCTCTGATCGAGCGAAAAGACGGCTTTATAATGGCACTTCTTTCCAAACCGGATATGAGATCGGTAATTCTGCACACTTTAAAAAACGTAAGAACTTCTCCCCGGGAAGAATATAAACTGGATTTTACCCGACTGCATCAATTACATTTTGATTATCCAGTTCCTGATCGTTTCCAGGGTTTTTACCTCGCAGTTAAGGTAGGGTGCTTGGGAGGAGGGTACCCAGCTTTCTTTTGTGGAGCCGATGAAGCTTGTGTTCAAGCTTTTCTAAATCACCGAATTCGATTTAACCATATTCCAATTCTTTTGGAAAAAACCTTGGAAACAACGATAACAAAACCAAAATCGGTATCTGATGTTATTGATATCTATAACCAGGGATATAAAACCGCGAAGAACCTGATACAACAAAGGAGATCCTTAAAATGCTGACTATCCTAGCTACCATATTTGTTATTGGGTTATTAGTTCTTTGCCATGAATTCGGTCATTTTATTTTTGCTCGATGGTTTAAGGTAAGAGTTCTAAAATTTGCCATTGGGTATGGACCAAAAATCTGGTCAACTCAAAAAGGGGATACTGAATATTCGATACGAGCCTTTCCGCTGGGTGGATTTACCAAAATGGCCGGGATGGAAGATACGCTCATTGAAGGGTATAGTGAAGTAAGCGTTCCCGATGCTGAGCGTTTTGATAAAAAGCCAATTTATCAAAGAAGCCTGATTGTGGCAGGGGGCCCTGCCATGAACTTATTTTTATCGATCATTTTAGTTTTTTTAGTGTTTAGTTTTATGGGAGTTCCAACCAGCAGTTTAAAAATTCAACAAGTTATTGAAAATAGCCCAGCTCAAAGCGCCGGGATATTACCTGGAGACGTTATTACTTCGATTAATGGCAAAACTATTGAAAAAATGGAGGATTTATCCAATCAAATCGCCCTTAACGGTGAAAAAGAACTATCTTTGACCGTATTACGGGAACAAATACCAATTGAAGTACAGTTAACTCCTGGTTGGGATGAAGATGAAAAACGTTTCTTGATTGGTATTGTCTATGGAGTTGAAAATCGCCGGGTGAATCCATTGGTTGCCTTTTATAAAAGTGTTTCTTCAGTGATAGAATGGTTTGTCGTGAGCTTTCTTGGCTTGCTTTATATGGTAATGGGACGGGTTCCAATGGAAGTGACTGGTATAATTGGAATTGCTCGTATGTCTGGGCAAGCTGCCAGTTATGGATTTTTAAATTTACTTTATTTTTCTGCATTGATTAGTGTTGCTTTGGCTCTCTTTAACTTATTGCCCATTCCAGCTTTAGATGGAGGTCATTTATTACTTTTTCTTTATGAAAAAATCCGTGGGAAGCCTATGGATCCCAGTAAAATTGGATTTTTCTATATGATTGGTTTTTTATTTATCATCTTGATGGCAATATTCGTTACTTATCAGGATGTTTTAAGAATTGTTACTGGAAAATGAAACGAGAAAAAACCATACAAGTCTTTCTTGGTTCAGTTGCCATTGGTGGTCATTCATCAATATCGGTGGAGTCCATGGGGAGGATTTATCCAGGACGGGTTGACGAATGTCTGAGTGAAATTTGTGCTGCAGCAGCGGCTGGAAGTGACTGTTTTCGAATTGCCGTTCCCGATGAAAGAGCTTTGTCCGGCATCATTCAGCTAAAAAAATATTCACCCCTCCCTCTCATAGCGGATATTCATTTTTCACCGACCATTGCCCTGAAGGCAGTCGAAGCAGGTATTGATGGAATTCGTGTTAATCCTGGTACCTGGAAAAACCAGCTCCAATACCATCAGCTTATTGAAAAGTTAAAGGCAGGAAGTGGTGTGCTTCGGTTGGGTGCCAATGCCGGTTCACTCCCCTCTCATCTTCAAAAGAAGGGGAGAGTGGAGGCGCTCCTTGACAGCATAATTGAAATGCTTGAGGTTCCTCAAAAAAAGGATTTTCATCGCATTATCCTTTCTGCCAAATCAACCGATATAAATGAAACTATTGAGGTTTATGAACGCTTAGCTGCCACTTTTTCCTATCCTTTGCATGTAGGGCTTACTGAAGCTGGCGAGGGATTTGAAGGAATCATCAAATCGACAATTGCTTTAGGTACAATCCTACAAAAAGGAATTGGTAATAATATACGAGTTTCTCTCACATCACCCAATCCGATTCTTGAATCCCAGGTCGCGGTAGAAATCCTCCGAGGAGTTGGACTACGGCAAAAGGGAATCGAAGTAATTTCCTGCCCAACCTGTGCTCGAACCAGAGGAGATGTGGTATCATTTGTAAGAGAAATAAAAGCAGCTGTACAAAAGATATCATCTCCCTCTCCCTTAAAATTAGCAATTATGGGGTGTGAGGTAAATGGTCCGGGAGAAGCGAAGGAGGCTGATTTAGGGTTAGCTTTTGGAAAATCAACCGCACTTCTTTTTGTTCGAGGTAAGGTTATTAAAACCGTGCATCAACAGAATGCTTTGAATGAGCTCATAAAACAATTACGATCGATGGTTTCCAATCAAATGGTGAAAGAATAGGAGGAAAATACGACTTGAAAATGTCAGCTTTGTTTGCTCCAACACTGAAAGAGAATCCTGCCGAAGCCGAGGTGATCAGCCATAGCTTAATGTTGCGGGCAGGAATGATCAGACAACTTTCATCGGGAATTTACAATATCCTCCCTTTGGGTTTACGTTCTTTAGAAAAAATCATGAATATTGTTCGTCGAGAGCTTAACCGAGCTGATGGACAGGAACTTTTATTACCGGCTCTTCAACCAGGAGAACTCTGGAAAGAAACTGGACGGTGGGAAATTTATGGTCCGGAATTAATCCGTTTTCAAGACCGCCGAGAAAGGGATTTTTGTTTGGGACCAACCCATGAAGAGGTTATTACCGATATAGCCAGGAAAGAGATCCGTTCTTATCGACAGCTTCCTTTGCTGTTGTATCAAATTCAAACTAAATTTCGAGATGAAATCCGACCGCGCTTTGGAGTAATGCGATCTCGAGAATTCATTATGAAGGATTTGTATAGCTTCGATCGGGATTATGAAGGATTACAGGTTAGTTATCAAAAAATGTATAATGCCTATTCAAAGATATTTTCATCTTTTGGTTTAGAATATATTGCAGCGAGAGCCGATTCGGGAGTAATCGGTGGTGATATTTCTCATGAATTTCTCATTATTGCCAGCTCTGGAGAAGAAAAAGTGATGAGATGTCCAAAGTGTTTGGCCACCTCAACCCAGGAAGTCAACGATTGTCCGAAATGCCATGCTGATATGGAAGAAAAACGAGGCATTGAAGTTGGCCACATTTTTCAATTGGGAACCAAATATTCAGAATCGATGAAAGCCTATTTTGTTGATCAGGACGGAAAAGAAAAACCTTTGATTATGGGATGTTATGGAATTGGCATTGGAAGAACTATGGCTGCAGCAATTGAAGCCAACCACGATGAAAACGGAATAAAATGGCCCTGGAATATCGCTCCTTATGAGATAATTGTCATACCGGTAAAATTAAAAAATCAAGCCAGTATAGAGTTAGCTAAAAGTATTTCCCAGCAACTGGTTTATGAGGAGTATGAGGCGATATGGGATGATCGTGATGTTTCCGCTGGATATAAATTTAAAGAAGCCGATTTAATTGGATTCCCTATTCAAGTAATTGTTGGTGAAAAAGCCTTGAAAAATAGTATTTTGGAAATTAAAATACGTTCAAACGGGAAGAGGATAGAGTGTACCCGGGAGCAATTGATATCAGTGATAAAAAAAATTAAGGAAGAATTGGTTATTTTGCAGGAATGAGCATGGGAGATCAAACTGAAACAAAACAATTAAATAATAAAAACCACCGAATTACGTCAATTATTGCTGCTTATAATGAAGAAAAAACGATAGGACCAATTATTGATGTTTTGAAAAGTGTACCCATTATTGAACAGATTGTAGTAGTGAGCGATGGGTCAACCGATCGAACAGTTGATATTGCACGAAGTCGTAATGTTGAGGTAGTAGATTTAATTAGTAATGTAGGAAAGGGTGGTGCCCTTTATCGAGGGCTAGAGTATATAAGAACCGATGTTGTTCTCCTATTAGATGCGGATTTGGTTGGTTTAGAAGAAAGTCATGTTTTGAGTTTGGTTCATCCTGTTACCGAAAGAGAAGCCGACGTAACCATTGGGGTATTTGAAGAAGGCCGCTTTGCGACCGATTTTGCCCAGAAAATTGCTCCATTATTATCTGGACAACGGGCGATTCGGACCGATGTCATCCAAAACATATCCGATCTGGAAGTATCCCGATATGGGGTTGAAGTTGCTATGAACCGTTATATTCGAAAAAACGGTGTGACGATGAAACTGGTAAAGTTACCGGGGTTGACTCATGTGATGAAGGAAGAAAAAATGGGCTTGATGAAAGGACTTCGTCATCGAGTTAAAATGTATTGGGAAATCTTAAAAAATTCTTATGGAGGAGGAGGTTGATATAGCTCTGAATAATCAAAAATTATTCATTAAAACCCTTGGTATTGTTTGCAGTGGTCATGACAACCAGACGAATATGGGAGCGGATGGTGTTTGTCAAGAATTACTGGAGATTTCTCGTAGTGCAGGCTTTCAAATGAGCGAGATTAGGGATGTAAAAGTTCTTCATCCTTTTCCTCATTACTATCTGGGAAAGGGAAAGGTTGAAGAAATCAAAGTTTTTTTACAGAAAAATCCTGATATTCGCGGTGTAATTATTGATACCGAAATATCACCCTCACAACAAAAAAACCTCGAAAAAGCCTTTAATATCAAAGTTTATACCAAGATAGCTCTTATTCACCGAATTTTTGCTGCGCGTGCTCGTTCTTCAGAAGGGAAGATTAAAGTTGCAGTGGCATCACTTCAGTATGAATTAAGTCGATTGTCCGGAAGGGGAGTCGAAATGTCCCGCTTGGGCGGTGGGATTGGTACCCGTGGACCAGGAGAACAAAAGATTGAAACCGAACGAAGACGCATTAAACAAAAAATTGCACAGCTTAAAAGAGAACTCGTTAAAGTGAACCGGCGCCGTGAGGTTCAGAAGAGCCTTCGGATAAAAAAGAACTTACCGATTGTTGCCATTGTTGGATATACCAATGCTGGGAAGTCGACGCTTTTAAACAGTCTTACCAATGCCCATGCCTATGTTGAGGACCGATTATTTGCCACCCTTGATCCGACAGCTCGAAAGGCATTTTTGCCAGGGATTGGTTCGGTTGTTTTTACCGATACGGTAGGATTTATCCGGGAAATGCCTGAAACACTTATTGATGCCTTTCGAGCGACTCTGGATGAGATAAACGATGCCGATTGTCTTCTTGAAGTTTTAGACGCTTCAGATCCCAGTTACCCGGAACATCATAAGGTGATTAACCGCATCTTGCAAAATATGGCCATATCATGCCGACCGAAGATTATCGTTTTTAATAAAATTGATATGGTTGAGCCTGTCCCGGTTATATCACGGGATTGGTTTGATGATTATCCAGTAGTCATGGTATCAGCCGAGAAAAAAATTGGTATTGAAAACCTGATCGAGATGATTGGTAAACTGCTGAGAAACAATCGGGAAAGCTTAAACATCACAGTAAGCTACCAAAATCTTCCTCAGATCGAAAAAGAGATATACCAGCATGGCTATATCGAAAATATTGAATATCGAATTGATGGTATGGTTGAAGTCCATTGTTCGATATCTCGAGAAGCTACCGGACGCATCCGTCAATTGGACTTTTCATCTTAAAAAACTGGTTGAAAAGTAGTTGATTTGATTTCAGAAGTGGTTCCCATAAGGTATATTATGTAAAATTTATTTCTTTTCGCTTTGCTCCTCTTCTTTTTTAACTTTTTCTACGTAATTGAGTTGTAAATTGGTCAGATGCATTTCCATTTCTTTTTTAATTGATGAAGGGAAATCATTTTTTAAGTTCTCAAAAATTAATTCAAAGAGATCGATGGCACGACGAGCTTCTTTTAAATCAATTAGAGTTTCACCGTTTTCAGGATGAACCAACAATCCTAAATATTGCCAGGCTTTTGCTTGTATTACATTTAAAAAGTAATACCCTAAGTCAGTAATTTTTTGAGGTGGTATCTTTTCCTGGTTTTTTTCATTCATTTGAATGACCTCCTATGCAATAGGTTAAAAAGATGCGAATAATCTCATCACTTATTATATCGAAATTTTTTCCCTCGGTAGAAATCCAAAGAACCGGAGCTTTCCGAAACCAAGTCAATTGTCTTTTCAAATATTGAAAAGTTCCTATAGTGATTCGTTTTTCCATTTGTTGGATGGTTAAACGACCTTGAAGACATTGAACCACCGGTCCATAGGTAAAATTTTTTAAAGCAGGAACATTGGGTGAAAAACCTTTTAATAAAATATCTTGAGTCTCTTGGATAAGTCCTTGTTTTATCATAAGCTGAGTTCTTTCGGTGATTCTTCTTTTTAGGTCCACTCTCTTATGATCAAGGCCAATTAGAATAAATTGAAAGGGATTTCTGGTTTTAGAGGTTATTTTTTTAAAAGAGGTCGGAGGTTTACCAGTTTGATGGTAAATTTCGAGAGCACGAATCAAACGTTTTCGATCGTTTTTACCAATCTGGAACGCACGAGGAGGATCAATAGCTACAAGATAAGCAAAAAGCCGGGGATTGGAATAACGTTCCAAAAGGAGTCGCAATCGGGGATGGGCGGGGCTTCCTTGGGGAATTGAAGGTTGATATAAACTTTTAAGGTAAAAACCGGTACCACCAATGATGATTGGAAGCGAATGTCTTTCTAAACATTCAAGAATACATCGAAAAGCTTCAACCCGAAAACGAAAGGAACTCCAGATTTGATCTGGTTCAAGTAGATCAATGAGATGATGAGGAATAAGACCCCTCTGCTCTATAGAAGGCTTGGCGGTACCAATATTTAAGTATTTATAAATAGCCATAGAATCAGCATAAATCAATTCGACCTTCCCTAATTTCTGAGCAAGAAATATGGAAAGATCGGTTTTCCCGCTGGCAGTTGGACCAGCTAAACAAAGGATTGGCATCGGATCTAAATTATCAGGAAAGAACCAATTCTCCATAAAGTTTACCTTTCAAAGTATTTATCACTACGACCGAGATTACTTGTCCAAGGAATAAATTTGAATTGGGAAGAAAGATTCTTTGATTATCGGTCGTTCTTCCTGAAGCATTCAATCCTTCTATTTGATCAATCATAATCTTTGCTCTTTTGCCGACCCAGGCTTTTAACTTTATTTGATGAATATCAGAAAGAGTTTGATTGAGCAATTGAAGCCGTTTTTTCTTTTCTGCCAACGGAAGTTGATCAGGAAGCTGATAAGCAGCAGTTCCTGATCGAGAAGAATAGATATAGGTGTAAGCTTGTTCAAACTGAGCTTCTTGAACTATATCAAGAGTATCCAAAAAATCCCTTTCAGTTTCACCGGGAAAACCAATGATAATGTCAGTCCCAATTCCCGAATCAGGTAGTGTTTGTCGGATATAATTTACTAATCCCATATAATGATCGCGGGTATAACCCCGATTCATGGCAGCTAAAATACGATCTGATCCGGATTGAATTGGAAGATGAAAATAACGAGTCATTAAAGGAGAATTCTTTACGATGTCAACAATGGATGGTCGCATATCTTTGGGGTGAGAGGTTAAAAAGCGAATCCAGATCGATGAATCATGAAAATTTTGATCAATAGTTTGTAAAAGAACTTCAAAGCCATTTTTTAAACCTAAGTCTAATCCATAACTATTCACATTTTGACCTAAAAGGATGATTTCTTGGTATCCATCTTGGATAATTTTCTCGATCTCCTTTAGGATGGTCAGTAATGGTTTGCTTCTTTGGGGACCGGTTGTATAAGGGACCACACAATAACTACAAAAATTGTTACATCCATAAGTGATGGGTAAAAAAGTGAAAATCTGTGAAGAATTCCGGAGATAACCTCTTTCATCAAAAACCTGAGAAGTTGATGGGAGATTAAAGTCCAATATTTTCTTCTTTTTTCTTGTATATTCTTCAAGATATTGAGGAATTTGTTCGATGTTTGAAGTACCAATCACTATTTGAGCTCCAGGAACTCTTTGAACGAGACGGTTTTTAAGGAATTGACTCATACAACCAAAAATAACAATAATTGGATGTCGCGAAATTTTATTGAGGTCCTTAATGGTTTTTTGAATATTACTAATGGCTTTTTCCGAGGCATGTTCCCGTACAGCGCAGGTATTAAACAAAAGAATATCGGCTCTTTTTTTATCTTCGATCAGATGATACCCATTTTGAACCATAACCTGGGCAATATGTTCGCTTCGGCTTTTATTCATTTGACATCCATAGGTTTCAACAAAAAAAGTCTTGTTCGCCATAATTAAATTTTCTACCCATTTTGATAAATAATAAAGCCTGTACACAATGCAATTTATCCTTGGTACAGGCTTTATTATTTAAAATAAGATTTACTTATTCCAAGGTTTTGCAATTAACTTAATAGCAGTTCTTTCTTCACCATCTATAATGATGTCGGTGAAGGCTGGAATACAGACCAGATCAATTCCATTCGGAGCAAGAAATCCACGAGCAATAGAGATGGCTTTAATTGCTTGATTGACAGCGCCAGCACCCACTGCTTGTATTTCAACTATTTGTTTTTCTCGAATGATTCCAGAAAGAGCACCTGCGACTGAATTTGGATTCGATTTTGAAGAAACCTTCAGTACATCCACCTCTGAATATCCTCCTTGTTGAGGTTAGAATAAAATCGAATACACTTCAACTCAAACTGTATCGTGTGATGAAAACCGATTTCCCAGTTTGGTCATCAACTTCTACAATAACACCATTCAAAATGACATTATCCTTGGCAACAGTATACCGAACTGGTATTTGGGTCAAAAAACGACTTAAAATTTGTTTGGTTTCAATACCAATTACGGATTGATGAGCCCCAGTCATACCGATGTCAGTGATATAAGCGGTTCCACCAGGAAGAATTTTCTCATCTGCAGTAACCACATGGGTATGTGTTCCAACGACACAAGAAACTCGGCCGTCACAATACCATCCAAAAGCAATTTTTTCTGATGTTGCCTCAGCATGAAAATCAACCAGTATAATATTGGTTTCTTTTTTTATTATTTCTAATTCTTTATCAAGGGTTTGAAAAGGACAATCCAGTGGTGACATAAAAACTCGACCACTTAGATTTAAGACTGCCCATTTCCTCTGGTTGTTTTTTAGAATAACCGATCCATTTCCTGGGACACCGGGTGGATAATTCAAAGGACGTAACAATCTAAATTGACTATCAATATAAGGAAGGATTTCTTTTTTATCCCAGACGTGGTTACCAGTGGTAACCACGTCTATTCCAAATCCAAGTAGCTCCTCGGTTGTTTCGGGGGTGATTCCCAACCCTCCGGCTGAATTTTCCCCATTGACAATTACTGCATCAATATTATGAGACTTTTTAATGGTTTTAACTTTTTCTCCAACTAATTTTCGACCCGGTTTTCCAATAACATCTCCTATGATGAGAAATCTCAAAGTGCTTTCCTCCTACTTGGCATATTCCACAGCTCGGGTCTCACGAATGACAGTAACTTTAATTTGACCTGGATATTCAAGCTCTTTTTCGATTTTTTTAACGATATCGTAAGCTAACTTTGCTGAAAGAGCATCATCCACTTTCTCGGGTTTGACAATTATTCGAACTTCTCGACCAGCTTGAATGGCATAGGATTTCTCAACACCATCAAAAGAATTAGATATTTTTTCTAATTGTTCCAACCTTTTGATATAGGCTTCTAAACTTTCCCGACGAGCTCCTGGTCGTGAAGCTGATATAGCATCAGCAGCTTGAATCAAGATAGCTTCGATGGTTTGTGGTTCGATGTCGTTATGATGTGCTTCGATAGCATGAATGATTTCCCACTTTTCACCATATCGTTCCGCTAATTCAGCTCCGATTTTGGCATGAGGTCCTTCGATTTCATGATCGAGAGATTTCCCAATATCATGAAGCAGACCAGCCCTTTTGGCTAGGTTGACGTTTAGTCCCAGTTCGGAAGCCATAATCCCAGCGAAATGGGTCACCTCTTTGGAATGTTGGAGTACATTTTGCCCGTAACTGGTTCGATAATAAAGTTTTCCTAAAAGCTTTACCAGATCTGAATTGACATTTTTTATTCCAGTGTCAAAAAGAGCCTGCTCACCCTCTTGGATTATTTTTTCTTCAACCTGGGTTTTTGCTCGTTCAATAAGCTCTTCGATTCGTGCTGGGTGAATGCGACCATCCAAGATCAGTTTTTCCAAAGCAATACGAGCGATCTCCCGACGGATAGGGTCAAAGGATGAAATTATGACTGCTTCAGGAGTATCATCGATGATAAGGTCAACTCCGGTCATCATCTCAAAAGTCCGAATATTTCTTCCTTCTCGACCGATAATACGTCCTTTCATGTCATCGTTCGGTAAACTTACAATCGAGACGGTGTTTTCTGCTGTGTATTCAGCAGCATATCGTTGTACTGCTTGAACAACGATATGTCGAGCATTTTTTTCTGCTTCTTTTTTAGCATTTTCTTCCGCTTCTTTAATTCTTAAACCTGTTTCAAACGCCAGGGTTTTTTCTAATCGATCCAACAATTCATCACGAGCATCTTCAATAGTTAATCCGGCAATTCGAGCCAGTTCTTCAACTTCTTTTGCTTTCATCTCTTCAACTTCTCTAAGAGTTTTTTCTGCATCTTCATGAATTTTTTGAAGATAACTTTCTCTTTTTTCGATCTGCTCATTTCTTCTTTCTAACATTTCCTCTCTTCTCAATAAGCGAGCTTCAAAACCCTGTAAATCTTTCCTTTTCTTTCTCATTTCTTCTTCTAAGGCTTGTTTTTCTCGAATAATCTGTTCTTTAGAGCTTAGTGAAGCCTCTTTTTTTATAGTTTCGGCTTCACGATTGGCATCTTGAAGCATTTCTTGAATTTTTTGCTCCACATCTTCTTTTTTCTGTAGCATCTGTTTCAACTTAAAAGACATGCCAGCCTTAAACCCTAACCCGGCTCCAACCACAATACCTATTAATATATATACAAGCAACATTTGTGCGATCACCCCTTATTCAATTTTCAAAGTACGAATAAAAAGCCTGATGGGTATTGACTGATTCTATTCGATGTTCGAAGAATTTTCGGATTTTCCTTCTTACCAATAAAATAAATTTTGGTATTGATTAAAAGCTATGTTAAAAAACTGCATAGAGAATATTTTACCGATGGGCAAAGATCAAGTCAAGATAACTCTTATTCCCGATTGGCTTGGAATAGGTTCCATGACCATTCGGCAATATCGTAACTAAATCCCTTTCGTGATAGACGTTGGATAATTCGATCCCGACTGGTTTCACCTTGTTGAAACCATTTCCGGATGAGTTCGATTCCATCTTTGACTTCTTCGGAAGGAGGAAAATAAATAGATCGAAATTGTTCAAGTAAATCTTTTTCGATACCCAATCGTTCCAATTCAGTTTTATATGCCCAGAAACCACGTGGATTGCTGTTTCTTTTTCCTTCCAAGTAGGTTTTCATAAAAAATTCATCATCAATATATCCATCTTGTTCAAAAGCTTGGAGAGCTTCCTCGACATCGTTTTCTGGGTATCCTTCGGATATTAGCTTTTCTCTGAGCCTTTTTTTGGTATACCAGGATTTACAGATCATTCGAACAATTCGTTCTTCAACAGTTAGTTTTTTTTTCATTAGGTTAATTCATGACTAAATTTGGGTCTACATTCATTTTTTCCAAAGCTGCGATCAGAATTTGGCTGGCAACATCCGGGTTTTCTTTTAAGAAAGAGCGGGTATTTTCTCGTCCCTGTCCTAAACGATTATCATTAAAAGAAAACCAACTTCCAGCTCGTTTCACTAATCCGGTATTTTCTCCAATGGTGAGAACTTCCCCTTCTTTCGATATTCCCTCCCCGTATATCAATTCGATTTCTGCTTCTTTAAAAGGAGAGGCCACTTTATTTTTAACCACTTTAATTCGAGTTTTGGTTCCAACAATTTCATTATCGGTAATGCGTATAAAGTCTCTTTTTCGGACATCAATGCGTACACTGGCATAAAATTTCAACGCTCGTCCTCCGGGCGTGGTTTCAGTTGGCCCATAAATATTCCCAATGGTCTCTCGCAACTGATTTACAAAGATAGCGACGGTTCTGGTTTTACTTATAAATCCGGTTAACTTTCGTAGTGCTTGGGACATAAGCCGTGCTTGGAGTCCAATAATTTGTTCTCCAATAGTCCCTTCCAATTCGGCGCGTGGAACTAAGGCGGCTACCGAATCCAAAACTACCGCATCCACTGCTCCACTCCGGACCAAAGTATCGACGATATCCAAAGCTTCTTCGGCGGTACTCGGTTGAGAGATTAGAAGTTTGTCAACTTGAACTCCTATTTTTCCTGCATAGATGGGATCAAGAGCGTGTTCGGCATCTATAAAAGCAGCTATTCCACCTTTTTTTTGGGCTTCGGCAATTATGTGAAGTGCAATGGTGGTTTTTCCCGAAGCTTCCGGGCCATATATTTCCACCACTCGTCCGCGAGGAATACCACCTACTCCTAATGCCATGTTAAGGAGAACCGACCCGGTTTTAATAATTTCAATATCGGTTGTCATGGTTTCTTGGTTCAATAACATAATTGAGCCCTTACCGTATTTTTTTTCAATCATATTGATGGCTTGTTTTACCATATCTTCTTTGTCTGTCAATTATTTCACCTCTTTCAGCGGTATGGTAATCAAAGGGGAATAAATTGGTCCCCGAGGCGTCAAAGTGCTTTGATAAAATGATACCTGTCTGATAGAAGTAGTATAACATGTTGGTTGAAACAATTGTTGAGGAAGAATAGAAACCGGATTTTTAAGCCGAGCCAGGGTAAGATGGGGAGAAAAAGGACGGGTTCGATCAACTGCTATACCTTGTTTTGTACATTCTTCGTTAAAAACCTGTGTTGCTTGTTTCATTATTTCACCCGACCGAAGATCAAGTCCAAGCCAAATAACCCGTGCTCGATTCCAGGAAGAAAATGCGCCGATTTCTGCTAAGGTGGAAGGAAAGCTTTCAATCAGTGGAAAGAAGTTTTGGATGATTAATTTTACCTGATTGACTTGAGTGGGTAATAATGCAGCAAAAAATTGGAGAGTGACATGAATCTGATTAGGTTGCACCCATCGAGCTTGGGGTAAACGAGTTTGATTTTTTTCAATTATTGAATGAATGAAGGCTTTAGCTTCTGGAGAAAAATCAAAAGCAACAAAACAGCGGATGGGATTATCGTTCATCATTTATCCCCCTCTGGAGTTGAAGAAATAATTGGGTAAGCGCGCTTTGCGTCGAGAGCATTTTGATAACCTCCCGATCGCCGGAAAAGAGATGTTTCTTAACCTGAGTATGTTGAAAATTGGATATTCCAATATAGACTAATCCGACGGGTTTTTGCTTCGAACCTCCGGAAGGACCAGCAATGCCGGTGATTCCAATCCCGATATCGGTATGGGATTTTTCTCTCACTCCTTCAGCAAGGGCTCGAGCGACTTCTTCTGATACAGCACCATACTCAGCAATTAATGATGAAGGCACTCCAACCGTGTCGATTTTGGCTTGGTTACTATAGACTACATATCCACGATAAAAATATGCTGAACTTCCGGGAATGTTGGTTAAGCGATGGCTCAATAACCCCCCGCTACAAGATTCTGCTGTAGCAATGGTTAAGCGCTTTTCCCTGAGAAGCTTTCCACAGGCCTGTTCTAAGGTGTTCCCCCACTGAGAAAAGAGAAAGGATTTCCATACTTCCTTGATTTTTTTTATGATATTTTCAGCACTTTGAATAACCTGATGATTTTTTTGATAAGAATAGAGATAAAACCATACCTCTCCAAAAACGGGAAGATACGCTGATTGCAAGGTATCCGGAAGAGAAGATAAAAAAGGCTGGAGTTCGGTTTCAAATTGAGACTCCCCTACTCCACATATTTTTATCATTTCACTTCTATAAAATTGGTTATCATTTGAAGGAAGATGGGTTTTTATGATTGGCCAAAAATATTCTGTTTCTTTTGGTACTCCGGGTATGACAAATATTTTTTTATCTTTAAAATCGGAAACAAATCCAGGGGCGGTTCCCAGAGGATTTTCTAAGAGAAGGGATCCTTCGGGGATAAAAGCCTGCTTTTTGTTATTTTCAGGTGGCAGAGTGTTGCGAATCTTTTGATAAAATCGAATAATATTATCCCATTGTTCAGGCATGAAACATAACTTTTTTCCTATAACTTCAGCTAATATTTCTCGAGTCAGGTCATCTTGGGTTGGACCCAAGCCACCGGTTATAAATATCGATTGAATTTCCTCGTCTTCAAATATAAATTGTAAGGTTTTGGTAATGGTTTCTTTCTGGTCGGGTACAAACAGAACCAACTTAGGGGAAAGGCCAACTGCTGTAAGGTTAAAAGCTAAAAAATGGGCATTTATGTCTTTCACCAGCCCAGTCGTTATTTCGGTTCCTATGCAAAGAATTGCTGATTTCACGGATATATTCCCTCCAAATCATAGGCTGAACTCTTATTGATAGTTACCCTTAAAATATCACCCGACTGTAAGATGTTTAAATTCTTATTGACTTTAACTTTGATTTGACCATCGACTTCAGGAGCATCACCATAGGTACGACCTAAAAAGATTGATGATTTCTTAGGGAGAGGCCCTTGATCCAAAATTACTTCCAAAGTCTTCCCGATTAAAGAGCGATGAAAATCCTGAGCTATTTTTTTCTGAATTTTCATAATCTTTTGATAACGTGCTTGTTTAACTTCATCTTCGACTTGATGAGATAGCTGCGTAGCGGGTGTATTAGATTGTGGGGAATAAACAAAACATCCTAATCGTTCAAATCGAAAGGATTTTATCACTGACACCATTTGATTGAAGATAGCATCAGTTTCTCCGGGAAATCCAACCATCATGGTGGTGCGAAGAAATAAACCTGGTATTGCCAAACGAAGGGTGTTTAAAATTTCCAAAGTTTTATTAATGTTTGATGACCGATTCATATTTTGCAGAATCAAAGGATGGACATGTTGAAGGGGAACGTCTAAATATTTGCAAATTTTCTCCGAAGCGGCTATGGTTTCAATCAATTGTTGATTGATACTGTCGGGAGAAAGGTATAAAAGGCGAATCCAGATTCCACTCGGGAGGGAGCGATCCAACCTTTGCAAGAGATGAGCAAGTTCTTTTTTCCCCGAACAATCTAAACCGAAACTACCAATATCTTGCCCGATGAGGATGATTTCTTTTACGCCTTGATCAATTAGTTGGAGAGCTTCTTTTTGAATTGAATCAATCTGACGACTTCTCTGTTTACCACGAATAGATGGAATGACACAGAAACTGCAACGATGGTTGCATCCTTCGGTAATTTTTAGATAGGCATAATGAGATGGGGTCGAAAGGAGCCGTTCGGTTGATTCATCATAAAGATAAGGAGGCTTATCAATGAATACCTGATTCGGAACTTGGTGGGTAAGGATTTCATTGATAAAGGGAAAGTCATTAACTCCAATCCAAAAATCAACTTCAGGATACTTCGAGGATAATTGCTTTCCATAACGTTGAGGATAACAACCCAAAACGACAAGAGTCTTGTGTGGATCCTTTCTTTTTATCTGGATCAGACGGTCAATCCATGATTCAGTCTCTTGGGTTGCCTCATTAATAAAACAGCAGGTATTGATTGCTATCAAATCAGCTGCTTCTGGAGTGGTTATCGTTGTGTATTTGGAAGAAAGAAGCTTTCCTATTACCACCTCAGAATCCACCAGGTTTTTATCGCACCCGAGTGAAACGAAGGACAAGCTTTTCATGGACGAAAGGTTCTTTCCGCTCGATGTTCGTTTTCAGCAAGATAACCAGCTTCAGTTCCATTTAGGATGACTCTCACCTTTGATCCATTTAAACAAGACATGACCAATGGTGAATTACTAAGAAACCGATATTCCTTTTGTGGAACCAAAACCCCTGAGAATACTTTTTGATTATCGTTGGTTGTGACTTGAAGCCAAGCGACATCATCAGTTTGTAAATTGACCTGTAATAAATACTCTGGGGTTGGTGTTGGCGTAACCACCTGAACCAAAGCTGGTGTTGGTTCAGGACTCGAATCGACTAAGGGGGACGTTAATCCCGGTTGCTCAGTTACTTCAGAAGCCGAGAAAGTGCCATAGGCGTCAACACGATTTTTTCTAAATTCAATAGATAAGTAGAGAGAGGTTAAAATTGCCGCAGCGATAATCAGGAAAAGGAGAATTTTTTTAAAAAGATCCGCTTTGTCTGGAGTATATTCGCGATACTTGCTTCGAGGAGAAGGTTCATTTTTAGAGAGATTGGGGTAACTTTGATGAAAACTACTCTTTAAGGTTTCTTGGTCTAAGTTGAGCACCCTTCCATAGTTTTTAACATATCCAAAAGCGTGAGAAAATCCAGGAAGACTTTCCCACTGTTCTTCTTCTATTGCTTTCAGATATCGTTTATTGATAAAGGTTTGTTGTTCAATGTCTTCTAAAGACAAACCAAGTTTTTCCCGCTGGCTTTTTAAAAGATTGCCAATTCCCAGTATTTTTTCTTCGCTCATAAAATATCGTCCCCTCTGTTGGCGATTACTTTTCTGGGTTTACTTCCTTCATAAGGACCAACCAAACCTTCGCTTTCCATTCGTTCAATTAACCGGGCAGCACGGTTAAAACCAATCCGGAGTCGTCTTTGTAAAAGAGAGGTTGAAGCTTTTCCATTTTCTATGACAACTGAAACCGCTTCTCGATAGAGTTCATCCTCATCGTCAGATGTATCAGCAACCTCTTCTTTAAGAACAAAATCCATCGCATAGTATATTTCCCCACCTTGATTTAACCAATGCTCAACAATTTTTTTGGTTTCAGCAGTACTGATATAAGCTCCCTGGCCTCGTATAGATTTATTCACTCCCACTGGGGAAAACAACATGTCTCCATTTCCTAAGAGCTTTTCAGCACCTGAACCATCAAGAATAGTTTTTGAGTCGGCTTGAGAAGACACTGCAAATGAAATTCTTGAAGGAAAATTTGCCTTAATGAGACCGGTAATGACATCTACTGAAGGTCGTTGAGTAGCAACCACCAAATGGATACCAACCGCTCGAGCCATTTGTGCTAAACGACAGACATAGGATTCGACATCAGAAGGAGCGGTCATCATTAAATCGGCCAATTCATCGATAATGACTACAACATAGGGTAGTCGTTCGTATTCTTCCACAGTTTTATTATACTCTTCAATGTTTCGAGTGGAGAGATCGGAAAGCATTTTATATCGGGTATCCATTTCACGACAGAGCCACTTTAAGAACTTCACCACCCATCTTACATCAGATATAACCGGTACACAAAGATGGGGAAGATCGGCGTAAATCGACAATTCAACCCTTTTGGGATCGACCATAGCAATTCGAACTTGGTTGGGATCGGCTTTATAGAGGAGGCTGGCAAGTATTACATTGATACACACACTTTTCCCCGAACCGGTTGCTCCAGCGATTAAAAGGTGAGGCATGTCACGAAGATCACAAATTAATGGTCTTCCAATGACATCTTTCCCGACCACAATGGATAGTGGCGATGTATCTTTTATGAAATTGGTGGTTTCTAAAAGTTCTTTCATCGATACAATTTCTTTGCTCTCATTAGGAATTTCAATACCAACCGCTGATCGACCGGGTATGGGGGCTTCAATTCGAACTGCAGCAGCAGCAAAAGCCAGGGCTATATCGTTCGAAAGAGCAACGATCTTATTCACTTTTATTCCTGGAGCCGGCTGGAATTCATACCGAGTTATGGTGGGTCCAATCCTTACGTTAACCACCTTTCCCGGTACGTTAAATTCAAGAAAAGTTTGTTCTAATTTTTTAATTCCAAGGGTGATTTCTTCCCGGGAAACCCTATCTCCCCGGTTAGGATATTCATTTAAAATATTCATTGAGGGGAGCATCCATTCCTTCCCTCTCTTTTTTTTCGCTTTAGAAACTGCTCCTCCAGTTTTCTCTGGTGCTGGAGGGGTGTTAACGATTTGAGGGAGTGGTTCAGCTGGAGGCTCAATATCCAATTCTTCTAATCTAAAGACGTCATCCTCAAGGTTTTTTCCCTCAGATATAAGGGATTCTTTAGTTATTATTTTCGATTCCAAAGTTGGAGCGGCTTTTGATTGGGTTTTCTTTGGGAAGAGACGAGTTTTGGTCTCTTTTTTTGGGGAAAGAGGTTGAGCCTCTTCTGGGTAATGATTACTATGCCGATGGGAAAGACTTAATCCTTTCTTGATGGTTGAAAGAAGAGCTCTTATCCAGCGTCCTTCACCAATGATGAAGGTGCTAAAAAAAGAAAGACAAAGAAGAACGAGAAAAAGACCAGACGATCCCAAGTAATAAATTAACGAAGAAAAAAGAGCTTTTCCAAACCAACCTCCGAATTCACCCGATTGCAGGGCGAAATTATTTTGATCGGCCTGCCACTGGCTAACAGTAAGAAAAATCATAAACCAGAGAGTAATCCCGGCGATTCGACTCCAGGTTCGAAATCGACCGGGATGTTCAAAGGTATAGATTTCTATACTCAGGTAAAAAAGATAAAACGGGATGATATAGGCACCAATACCGAACACATATAATAAAAAATTTTTGATGTATTCACCAAGGATGCCTACATCATAGGACAGTAGAGCAAGTAAGGCATATGCTCCAAAAATGATTAAAAAAGTGTCAATGAGTATCTTGTTTTTTTTTGAAAGCATAACTATTTACTCAATCTTTCTAATCTTTATCTCTTTTCGAGTGAAAGCGAGGTTTTTCTCTGGAGCGCTGGATGTCTTTTGAGGGAACGGGAGAGTCAGATAGCGTATCCTTATGGCTGAGAGACACCTTCCCAAAAGAGTCGATACCGATAACTTTGACTAAGATATCATCACCAGTTTTAACCACGTCTTCTGTTTTCCGAACCCGTTCCCGAGCTAATTGAGAAATATGAACGAGCCCTTCCCTTCCTGGAAAAATTTCAACGAAAGCTCCAAAATCAGTGGTTTTGGTCACTCGTCCCAAATAGGTTTTTCCAATTTCGACTTCTTGAGTAATGTTTTTAATCATTTCAACTGCTTTAACTTTCCCCTCTTCGTTACGGGAGAAAATGATTATCTTTCCATCATCTTGAATGTCTATAATCGCTCCAGTTTCGTCGACAATTTTTTTAATAATTTTTCCACCTGGTCCGATAACCGAACCGATTCGGTCTGGATTAATTTCGATGATACCGATTTTCGGGGCATAAGGAGAAAGGATTTCACGCGGTGCATGAATAGCTTGATCCATGATCTCCAGAATATGATTCCGTCCAGATTTGGCTTCTTCAAGTGCTTGGCTTAAAAGCTCCCAGCTCAGTCCTCGATTTTTTACATCGAGTTGGATAGCAGTGATTCCTTGTCGGCTACCAGCCACCTTAAAATCCATCTCACCATAATGATCTTCAGAACCAAGAATATCTCTCAATAAAATATTGGTTTCTTGATTTCTCATTAAGCCTATCGACAGACCAGCGCAAGCTGATCGAATCGGTACACCAGCATCCATCAATGAAAGACTTCCTCCACAAACGGTCGCCATCGACGATGAGCCATTAGATTCAAGAATTTCAGAAACAATCCGTATTGCATAAGGAAACTCCGATTCAGGTGGGATAAAATATTCCAGTGCTCTTTCAGCCAGAGCTCCATGTCCGATTTCCCGGCGTCCTGGACCTCTCATCGGTCTCACTTCACCAGTACTAAAGGGTGGAAAATTGTAGTGGAGCATAAACCGCCGAGCTTCTTCATCCTGTAGACCATCAACTTTCTGGCCTTCACTGGTCGCTCCTAAAGTAGTAATAGCCATAGCTTGGGTTTGCCCTCGAGTAAAAAGAGCTGATCCGTGTGTTCGGGGTAAAATCCCTACCTCACACTCAATCGGTCGAATTTCATTTGGACGCCTGCCATCCTGTCTTAACCCACTCTTAAAGAGAAGGTCCTGGATGTTTTCTTTGACAATTTTTTCCCAAAGCAATGCAAACCCTTGGAGATTCTCAAAGGTTGGAGTGGCTTCTTCAACTGCTTGTTTATAAAGCAGATTGATGGTTTTTTGCCGTTCAGATTTATCAAAAACGGCAATTTTGTCGGCAATTTTTAAATGATAATTATTTCGAATCCAATCTTCGATTTCGGAAAAATAGGCGGGGATTTCGAATTCTTTTTTCGTTTTTCCCCATTGAGATATGATTGCTTTCTGGGTCTGAATGGTTTTGAGAATAAATTCATAACCAATTCTCAAGGCTTGAGTGATGTCTGCTTCCGAAACTTCTTTCGCTCCAGCTTCGATCATGGTAATACCTTCTTCTGAACCAGCAATGACCATATCCAAACGGCTGGAAACAAGTTGTTCCAAGCTGGGATTGATTATAAAATTATCTTTATCCAGCAAGCCGATTCGACAAGCACCGATTGGGCCTTCAAAGGGTATTTCTGAAATTCCCAAAGCCAAGGAAGCACCTAACAAACCAAGCACTTCCGGAGTATTTTTTTCATCTACCGAAAGGACAGTTGTAACAACTTGAATATCATTTCGATAAAATTCAGGAAAAAGTGGTCGGATCGATCGATCGATCAAACGCCCGTTCAGAATGGCATCGCTTCTTGGCCTTCCTTCCCGTTTAATAAATCCACCTGGAATTTTTCCAGCAGCATAGAAGCGTTCTTCGTAATCGACTAAAAGGGGGGTAAAGTCAATATCTTCCCGTGGTTCTTCGGATGCAGTTGCGGTTACTAAAACTTCCGTATCTCCGTAACGAACCATAACCGCTCCACCAGCCTGTTTGGCGACCTTTCCGGTTTCAATAATACAATTATTTTCACCAAACTCAATTTCGGTTCTGTTTATTTTCAACACCTTCCTCTTACTTTCGCAATGATAACTTTTCTAAAATTGAATAATAACGGTCAACGTGGTACTTTTTTAAATAGTTCAATAGTCTACGGCGTTGACCGACCATCATAAAAAGACCTCGACGGGAATGAAAGTCTTTGGTGTGGATTTTTAAGTGCTCGGTTAGTTCACGAATCCTTTCTGTCAGCAAAGCAATCTGAACTTCTGGAGAACCAGTATCTCCATCGTGATTTTTAAATTGTTCTATGAGCTCATTTTTCTTTTCTTTAGTAAGAGCCAATTGATATTACACCTCCGATTTCTATACGTTCGATGTTTAGTTTATCATACCCTGAGTATGCTGTAAATACGCGTTAAAAGCGGCTTGATCTACGGTTATTTGTTCTCTCAGACCCTCAATAGTAGGAAAATGTTTTTCTAAGCGCCAAAATTGCTGAAGTTGAACCGTAATTCTTTCTTGATAAAGAGATTGACGAATATGGTGGGCAATGTGAACTTCAACAACCCTCCTTTGATTTTGACTGACGGTTGGTTTGGTTCCAATATAAATCAAAGCTGGATATTCTACCCTTTTCCAGCTCATGTAACCGAAGTATACACCATGAGGAGGTATAATTTTTGAAGAAACCGGAAAAAGATTTGCCGTTGGGAAACCAATTTGACTTCCAATTTGTTTTCCTTTTACAACTCGGCCCCGGATGGAAAAAGGATATCCCAAAACCATATTTACTTTTTTTATATCACCCTTTTCAATAAGTTGGCGAATCATGGTACTGGATAGAACTGCTCCGTCAAGAGATATTGATGGAATGATAGCAGTTTCAACCCCTCTTTTTTTAAAAAAATTTTGAAGAAACAATTGATCTCCTTGGGTTCTATACCCGAAACGAAAATTTTCACCAGTTATCACCGCTATTGGTTTAAACCAATGATTGATCAGATCGAGAAAACGTTCAGGTGGTGTATGACGAAGCTGTCGGTTAAATCGGAGAAAATAAACCTCACATCCCGGGTAGAAGCTTTGAAGACGCTGGTATTTCTCGATATAGGTGGTTATATATTTTATGGTATGGCTATGCCCAATAGAATTTCGTGGATGGGGATAAAATGTAATAATTCGTAATGGTTTCTTTTTTTTGGTGGCAATGGTTGCTGCCTGGTTTAAAACGGCTTGATGGCCTAAATGAACTCCGTCAAAAAAGCCAAGTGCAATGACAGATTCGGGATAATTTTTTGGAAAACCTTTAGATAACATATCGACTCCTCTCTTCGACGACGATTTTGGGATGAAGAAGTCGTTTTTCTTGATTAATATGAGCCAAACCTATAAAAAGATTTTGTGTATAAATTTTTACCCAAGGATTCATTTGCAGTGGAAGGGATTCAGGCCAATTGATCGGATTCCCCTGAAGTAATTTTTTCCCTTCCTCACTTGAAACGAGGACCGAGGGAATCCAGTATAAGGCCTGATCAATAGGAATGGACTTTTGGATCAGAATTTCCGGTTGATGAGAGACATCAGAGACTACCATACTATCAATCCAGGAGAAATTACCAATATTTTCTCGACGTAAACTATATACATATCCACCTCCGCCCAACTGCTCTCCAATTTCATGAGCAATACTTCGAATATAGGTACCAGACGAACAAGATAATAGAATTTCTGCTTGAGGAAATGAACCAGATTGGATATTGATGATTTGAAGTTGGTGAATAGTAATCTCCTTTTTCAATTCGGGGACTGATTTACCTTGGCGAGCATACTTATATAACCGATGCCCTTGGTATTTAGTTGCTGAAAAAAGAGGAATTACTTGATGTCTTGTTCCTTGAAAAGGCATAATAGCTTTTTCAATATTGTCGGTTGTAAATGTTTGAAGAGAGAAATTATTAATTTGTCCGAAGACATCAAAGGAATCGGTAGAGATACCAAAACGTATCCAAGCCCGATAGGTTTTGGGAAGATCTTGAAAAAAAGAAGTGAAACGGGTTGCTTTCCCCCAACAAATGAGAAGGAGACCTCGAGCAAATGGGTCTAAAGTTCCGGCATGGCCAACTTTTACCCCAAGCACTTTACGGATGGTTTCTACCACCCGGTGGGAAACGATCCCCACTGGCTTATACACAGGAATAATTCCACCAATCA
This sequence comes from Atribacter sp., assembly GCF_035418125.1. Classification (NCBI taxonomy): domain Bacteria; kingdom Pseudomonadati; phylum Atribacterota; class Atribacteria; order Atribacterales; family Atribacteraceae; genus Atribacter; species Atribacter sp. The sequence continues at coordinate 25,546 of NZ_DAOLQM010000008.1, forward strand.
TGTTTTTATACAGATAAAGAATGGGGTGTACCCGATTGGGAAGAAAGGTACCCCTGTATATGTTCTTTCAGATTATGGTAAACGGTTTTAAAATCTCCTTGGATTTTAAAACCGGCTGCTTTTAAATGCCCTCCTCCACCAAAAGCATGGGCAATAGGAAGAATGTTGGTTTCATCTTGGGAACGGAGGCTTACTTTAAAACTGTGATTATCAACTTCTCTAATAAACACCGATATGAGAGATCCAGGAATATAGAGTCCGTAATCGACGATTCCTTCAGTATCTTCTTCCGGCTCCAAAATAATTTCTTCTACAGGTATAATTGATGAAAAAGCAATTATTATCATGTAATTTTTCATAATTGATTTATATTTCATGCAATTAACTTCCTCCCCACGCATTATGAAGACTTGAAAATACTTATAATATAACTCTTCTATATAATATTTGATTTATTTTAAGAAAATTCTAATAACTCAATTGAATATTTATCTCGAAAATATTGGTTTATCTGTGATTATAATGGATGACATGTATAAAAAATCAGG